>CABUTH010000086.1 GCA_902494465.1 uncultured Collinsella sp. | reverse complement strand
GTTTTGCCAAGGATATTGCCTCGCTCGGCTTCCATATCCTGCCGTAACGCGAACACTGACTACGCCGCGGTCTGCTCGCCCCGGCCTTTCCTTTCCCTATCGCTCACGCGCTCCGCGAGGGTCGCGCTAGGCAAAGGAACGGCCGGGGCCGCCGGCACGAACCCGTCGGTAGGTCCTGAGCTGAATCGTCACCTTTATTCCGATGGGGGTCGACAGTGCTACTCCGCCAACTGTCTCGGGCAGTAATGGGGCTGGGCTCGGATGGCAACGGCGCGTGCCACTGGCGGCTTCGTTCGCCGGATGACGATTCGTGTTACGCGGCCGGCGTCACCTCGGACGGCGGCGTGGGCTCCGACGGCATCGCGTGGACAACGCGGTTCCGCATCATGGATCAACCCATAATCTAATGACCTTCTAATCCATATCTATCAAGTATCGAAAACGATCCGGCCCCGAGTTGGCAGTCATCGCCAAGGCAAAGGACCCTGCCGACTATGTGTTCGGGGCGACGCGCAGGTCGCCCAAGGCCCTTCGATTATCCTTTGTTCCGCGCATGCAAGATCTCATACTTGACGTGGTTGAACAGCTCTACCGGGCAAACGAGGTCTTTGCGGCTCGTGCCCATGAGTGTCCCACCAACAAAAATCGAGATATTCGGCCTCAGGGTGCCGTCAAGATTGCCAATATGGCTAAAAAAAGTCCCGTACCGCACCTCTGCTGGTGCAGATATGGGACGTTTGTGGAATATCTGACGCCTATTTGTTGCGCTTGCACTTTGAAGAGGTGTATCGCGGCCCGGCGAGGCCGAATATCTTAAAAATTGCAGGTGAGGATTAGCGGAAACGGCGTCTCGCACTTCGGGATATCGCCAAATTGTTTTAGAAGGAGAGGCGCTCGGCGGAATGGGACCCGCCGAGCGCCAGCAGCGGCTTATTTGCCCCGCACCATGGTGAGGGAGATCTTCTTGCGGTCGCGATCGACCTTCTCGACCCACACCTTGACCGTGTCGCCGACGCGCACCACGTCGCTGGGGTGCTTGACGAAGCGGTTGGCCAGCTTGGAGATATGCACGAGGCCGTCCTGGTGCACGCCCACGTCGACGAAGGCGCCAAAGTCGACGACGTTGCGCACCGTGCCCTTGAGCTCCATGCCGGGCTCCAGATCGTCGATGGAAAGCGCCGAGCGGCTAAAGACCACCTCGGGCGCGTCGTCGCGCGGGTCGCGACCGGGCTTCTTGAGCTCGGTGACGATGTCGATGAGCGTGAGGGTGCCGCAGTCCAGGTCGCTTGCCAGCGTCGATATGCTTCCCAGGCGGCGCTCGATATCGGGCACGCCGCCACGGCTGAGTTCATTGGCCGCCACGCCGGCGCGTTCCAAGACGGATGTGGCTACCTCGTAGCTCTCGGGGTGGACGCTTGTCGCGTCGAGCGGGTTTTTGCCGCCGCTGATGCGCAGAAAGCCCGCGGCGTTGAGATATGCCTTGGGTCCCAGCTTGGGGACCTTCTTGAGCTGGCGGCGATCGGTAAAGGCGCCGTTTTCCTCGCGGTACGCCACGATGTTCTTGGCCACGCTCGGCGTGATGCCCGATACGTATCCCAGCAGGCTCGCGCTCGCGGTGTTCACGTCGACGCCCACACGGTTGACGACGTCCTCCACCACGTGGCCCAGGGTGCGCGAGAGCTCGGCCTGGTCAAGGTCGTGCTGGTATTGGCCCACGCCGATGGACTGGGGCGGAATCTTGACGAGCTCTGCCAGCGGGTCCTGCAGGCGGCGGCCCAGGCTCATGGCGCCGCGCACGGTGACGTCCAGATCGGGATATTCCTGGCTGGCGAGCTCGGAAGCGGAGTACACCGACGCGCCAGCTTCGTTGACAATGGTGTAGCGCAGCCCAGGCGCCTGCTCGGCAATGAACTCCGAGACGACTTCCTCGGTCTCGCGGCTGGCGGTGCCGTTGCCGATGACGATGGTGTTGACGCCGTCCTTCTTGACGAGGCGGGCGAGCTCGCGCTTGGTGCCGGCGACGTCGTGGCGCGGCTTGGTGGGGTAGACCACGCCGTGGTCGAGTAGCTTGCCGGTCTCGTCCATGACGGCGACCTTGCAGCCGGTGCGGTAGCCCGGGTCGAGCGCGAGTACGCGGGCGCCGCGCACGGGGCGCGCCGAGAGCAGGCCCTCGAGATTCTTGGCAAAGACGTTGATGGCCTCGGTCTGGGCGCGAACGGTGAGTTTGGCGCGGGCCTCGCGTTCCAGCGAGGGGGCCATGAGGCGCTTGTAACCGTCAGCGATGGCGGCATCGAAGATGGGAGCAAACACGCCCTGGCGACGGGGCCAGCGGCTGCCGAGGCGTGCCGTGGCGGCGGCGCCGTCGACGTTCACGCGCACGCGGAGCTTGCCCTCGCGCTCACCGCGGTCGATAGCCAGCACGCGGTGGTTGGGTATACGGCGCAGCGGCTCGTCATAGCTGTAGTACGGCTCGTAGGGGGTCTTCTCGGCGGGGTCGGTGGCCTCGACGACGATGTCGGCGGTGTTTTGCGTAAAGGCGCGCAGGTCGGCGACGTTCTCGGGATCCTCGGCCACCGTTTCGGCCACGATGTCCGCCGCGCCTGCGAGCGCCTTTTCGGGCGTGTCGAAGCCAGCATCCTCGTTGACGTATGCCGCGGCAGCGTCGAGCGCGCTGCCCTTGGCCGAGGCCTGCATGATGATCATGTTGGCGAGTGGCTCCAGGCCTGCCTCGCGGGCCTTCTGCGCGCGGGTCATGCGCTTTTTGCGGCAGGGCTTGTAGAGGTCCTCGACGCGCTGGAGCTGCGTGGCCTCGCGAATCTGCTGCTCGAGTTCGGGCGTGAGTTTGCCCTGGGCGCCGATGAGCAGAATGACGTCTTCTTTACGCTGCTCAAGATTGCGCAGGTAAGACAGGCGCTCGTCGAGTGCGCGCAGGGCGACGTCGTCCATGCCGCCCGTGGCTTCCTTGCGGTAGCGCGAGATAAAGGGGATAGTGTTGCCCTCGTCGATGAGCTTGACGGCCGCCTCGACGTTGGAGGCCTTAAGGTTGAGCTCGCGGGCGAGCTGGGCGATAAGATCCATGAGACTCCTTGCGTTTAAGGTGCGTTTGCTGCACAGAGCTACCAAGGATACCACCTGCCACTTCGCCCAAAAAAGACTGTTTTGGCGCGGAACCACGAAAGCGGCCTATCTACTACGTTTGAACCGTGTGGGTCGACCATCCCCCGGTTTTCCGAAAATGCGCAACCCGTCTACCTGCGGTTTTTATTCCGCGAAATTTGGCATGGTTGAGGGCAATCGGTTAAACGTAGTAGATAGGCACATTTCGTGGCGAACGAATCAAGCTAAGGTGCAAAAAAGTCCCCCGTCCCAGAAAAATCATTGACAACGTAGCAAAATGCCCCGCGGGCAGGAGGCTGCTCGCGGGGCAAAGAAGAGGGGCTTATTTGTGGCGGACCGAGGGGCCCGGCATGGGGCTTTCGCCGCGGTCCGCGCTTAAGGCATTACAGCTCGACGAGCTGGCCGGTCTCGGCGGCCTCCTTGATGGCGTTGAGAAGCGTGAGCGTCTTGACGTTGTCGGCGGGGGTCACGACGGGCTCGACCTCACGGCGGACAACCTTCACAAAGTGCTTGAGCTGCATCTTGTGCGGCAGCGCCGGGTCCACGGCCGGAATCTCCATCTGCAGCGGCTTGTGCCAGTTGGAGGCGCCGTCGTAGGAGAACTGGTGTAGGCGGGGTAGCGACAGAGCGCCCAAGGTTCCGCCGATAAAGTAGGCGTCGGCGTCGAAGGGACGGTACTGCGGGTCCTCGCGAGCGGTCGCCTCCCAGTTCCAGGGGCTGGCGGTGGCGTCGGAGATGGTCATGCTCGCAAGCGCGCCGTCGGCAAAACGGACGTTGACCACGGCGGAGTCCTCGGTCTCAAAACCGCGGGCGGCGCTGGACTGCATGCCTTGGACGGCAATGGGCTCGCCCAGCAGGTAGCGGAGCAGGTCGACGTCGTGCACCAGGTTGACCAGGATCGGGCCGGCACCCTTCTTGCGGCGCCACTCGACGTCAAAGTACTCGTCGTTCTTATAAATCATGTAGTGGAAGCTCGACACGGTGAGCTTGCCCAGCTCGCCGGACTCGATGATCTCCTTGGCCTTGTTGACGAAGGGGTTGTGGCGACGGTGCTGACCCACGAGCACGGGCACGCCGGCGGTCTCGGCCTCGGCGGCGAAGGCCTGGGCATCCTCGAGATCGTTGGAGATCGGCTTTTCGACCAGCGGCACGATGTTGCGCTTCACAGCCTCGCGGGCAACGCCCAGGTGCAGGTCGTTGGGGGTGGCGATAATGACGGCCTCGGGCTTGACCTCGTCCATCATCTGGGCGGGATCGGTGTAAAACGGCACGCCGGTGGCCTCGGCCGTGGCGCGGGCGCCCTCAAAGGCGTCGGCGATGGCGACGAGCTCGGCCTCGGGCTCCTCGGTGACAAAGCGGATGTGGTTGCGGCCCATGGCGCCGGCGCCGATAACGGCAATGCGGACGGGGTTGAGCTCAGACATTTCGACTCCTTAATACTGGTGACCGGTGGAATGCGACAAAGGGGCTGTTCCTTTGTCGCATCGGTAAAACTAGGCGGACTTCTTCTTGCTGTCGGAGACCATCATGTAGACGGTGAGCACGACGGCGATGGCGGCGATCACAATGGCGCCGTAGAAGGACTGCTGGTAGGCGGCGCTGCCGGCCTCGGCGTGATACAGCACGGCGGTGATGGGCTGGCTGATCCAGGTGGAAGCGGCATAACCCAAAAACATGATGCCGTAGTTGACGCCGATGTTGCTGGTGCCAAAGGCGCCACCGGTGAGCGGCGGGTAGATGACGAGCAGAGCGCCAAAGCTAAAGCCGAGCAGGGCGAGCGCCACAAAGAACGTGCTCTGCGTAAAGCTCATCGACATGATGACGAGTGCGACGATGGTGACGACAAGGCTGATGAGCAGCGACTTGTAGGCGCCGAGCTTGTCGATGATCTGGCCAAAGGACAGGCGGCCAACCAGGTTGGCGCAGGTGTTGACGGAGACCACCACACCGCCGAGGGCGACGGCCGCGGCGCTCGTGGGGTCGGCGAAGAGCTGGACGGCGGCGATGGAGGCAACCTTGCCCACGAGCAGGGTGCCCGCGGTGGCGGCAAAGGCGAAGGTGACGATGAGGACCCAGAAGCGTGGGGTCTTGACCATCTCGCCTGGGGTGAGGTCACCGAAGGTGCCAGCGTGCGCGCCGCCCTTTGGGGCCTCGAAGCCCTCGGGCAGCCAACCGGCCTCGGGGGCCTTCAGGAACAGGGCGGAGGCAGCAATCGTCACAAAGAAGATGACGCCGAGCGCCTTAAGGGCGCCAAAGATGCCCAGGCTCGGGATGAGCAACGAGGCGAGCACCGGGGAGAGCACGGCGGGGCCGGCGGTCGAAGCGGCCAGGGTGATGCCGGAGGCAAGGCCCTTTTTGTCGATGAACCACTTTTGACCGGTGGTGAGTGCCGGGTTGTAGCCCAGGCCGTTGCCGATGGCGGCGACGAGCGAGAACCACAGGTAGAACTGCCACGGCTCGGTGACGGTGCCGGACATGAACCAGCCCAGGCCGTAGCACACGGCGGCAGCGATCACGACGTTGCGCGGGCCGATCTTATCGGAGATGCGGCCGGCGAAGATGCCCGTCACGGCCATGATGGTCTGAAAGACCGGGAAGGCCCAGGTAAGAGCACTGGACCACTCGGGGTAGACGGCGAGCAGGTTCTTGCTCACGACGGAATACAGCGCGATTGAGCTGATGAAGAACATGGTGACGCACGCGGCGGAAAGCACGACGGCGCGACCCTTGTTGGAGTTGGTGGAAGCCATTGGACTCTTTCTAATCGATACGGGGGAGGAGCGGGCGTATCCGCGGGCCTCCCTGTTAGGTTGGTTTACTGGTCAGTCGGCTTGGCGACGCCGGACTCATCGGACCAAAGCTCGACACCCTTGTTCTTGAGGTAGTTGTCGGCATAGGCGCGACGGCCGCCGGGCTTGGCGGTGAGGTCGCCCATCATGTTGGAGAAGCCGCCATCGACCTTGATGGCGTCGCCGGTGGTAAAGTCCGAGCGCTTGGACGCCAGGAACATGACGGCGTTGGCGATATCGCTGACCTCGCCGATGCGGCGCGTGGCGATGAGGCGGCTGCGGCTCTTTTCGACCTCGGGGTCGGCGTAGAAATTGGCCGACATCGGGGTCTTAACGAAGCAGGGCTCGACGCAGTTGGAGCGCACGCCGTAGGGGCCCCACTCGGCAGCCAGCATCTTGGACATCATGTTGACGCCCGCCTTGGTGGAGCTGTACACGCCCGAGAACGTCTCGGGGGAGTGGCTGGCGACGGTCGAGATGTGAACTAGGCGGCCCTGGCCGGCCTTGATCATCTCGCGACCAAAGCGCTGCGAGGTGATGAAGTAGCCGGTGAGATTGACGTTGATGACCTCGTTCCAGTCACTCAGCGGCAGGTCTTCCATGGCTGCGAAGCGCAGGATGCCGGCGGTGTTGACGAGGACGTCGACGTGGCCGAAGTCGGCGATGGTGGCATCGACGGCGGCCTGAACCTCGGCCTCGTCGGTGGCGTTCATCTTGTAACCCTCGGCGTGGATGCCAAACTCGGCAGCGAGGTCGGCGGCAGCGGCCTTGACCTTCTCCTCGTCCAGGTCGAGCAGGACGACGTTAGCGCCATTGCGGGCGAACTCGCGGCAAATCTCGACGCCCATGCCGCCGAGCGCTCCAGTCACAGCGCAAACATCGCCCTCGAGCTTAAGCCAATTGCTCATAGGAACTTCCCTTCTTATGCCTCCCGGTGGGTCGCTCCCATTAACCGACCCACGTGGTTTTCGCTGGTTATCGTATGCTTTGCATTTGCGCAGGTGAATTGCATATTTGTTAGAATGGCGTTAACCATAGGTTTACACTGTGCGATGCAGTTTATTCTCAATTGAGCGCATGACCTGCGAAAACAACCTCCTGTGGCACCATGTGGCCACGGGCGCGAAAACGGGAGATTGACGTGTACGATCGACGACTTGAGGCCATATCGGCCGCTGCGGAGCTGGGGAGCTTCTCGCGTGCGGCGGCACAATTGCGCGTGTCGACTCCGGCGCTCGTCAAGCAGGTGTCGGGCTTCGAGGCCGAGTTCGGCATCACGCTGTTCGAACGCTCGCACTCGGGCGTCAAAGTGACGCCGGCCGGCGCACTGCTGGTGGACGACGCGCGCTCGATCATGCGGCAGTCCGAGGACGCGCTGCGCCGTGCCCGACGCGCGGCGGGCGATGGCGGTGCCGTGCGCCTGGGCGTGTCGATGATGTGCCCGGGGCGCCAAACGCTGTCGATGTGGTCGGGCATCCACGATCTGGAACCGTCGCTGCGATTTGAGATCGTGCCGGTGAGTGACCTCTACGACGAGCGCGAGACCGTCATGCGCAGTCTTGGTCGCGAAGTGGATGTAGTGCAGTCGAGTTTTTCGACCCCGCGCTGGGGCGACGCCTGCCAAAAGCTCCTTATCGTTAACGTACCGTTTTATATTGATGTGCCGCGCACGAGCCCGCTGGCGCGCAAGAATCGTATTTCGATCGCCGACTTGGAGGGTATGCGTCTGCGCGCACTGCGCCACGGCAACGACGCCATGGACAGCCTGCGCATCGACCTGTTGGCCGACGGCGGTGTGGACGTGATCGACGTGGATAGCTTTGACTTTGCGCTCTTTAACGAGGCGGAGGAAAAGGGTGACGCGGTGCTCACCTGCGGCGCATGGTCGGGGGTGCACCCGGCCTTTGTGGGCGTGCCGTTTCTATGCGGCCGCGAGGTGCCGGTCTTTCTACACTACCCGCTCGAGCCAACCCTCCAAGTACAAAAATTCGTCAACGCCATGGCCCAGCTTCTCAACTAGCTTACACAAAACGAGGCCCTGGCCAAACGGCCAGGGCCTCACCACTTCTCTCCAACTTGCGAGAAAAGGCCGTGCGCGCAGGAGCTCCCCGAGGGAGGCGGGGTGTTTGCTCCGCGCGCAGTTTCGCAGCGCAGCGAGAATGTTTGAGCACGGAGTAAACACCCCGCCTCCCTCGGGGAGCTCCGTCGGGAGCGTAGGGCTATTTTGAGCTACTCCAGCTCAAACGCACCCGTGTACAGCTGGTAGTAGTACCCGCGCTTGGCGATCAGCTCGTCGTGGTTGCCGCGCTCGATGATGCGGCCGTGGTCCAGGCAGATGATCGCGTCGGAGTTGCGCACGGTGGACAGGC
>CABUTH010000085.1 GCA_902494465.1 uncultured Collinsella sp. | reverse complement strand
TTATGGGCCTCGAGCAGCATCGGAAGCGCGCGAATGCCGTTGAGGTTAGTGTCCAGATGACACATATCGTCGCGCACCGTCGTGCGGCCGTTGAGCCCCTCCTCAATCACATGCCAGCCCTCGCCCAGGTCACGCTGCGCCACGCCGCACCAGCGCACATCCTGCGCATAGCGCACCGCGGTGCCATCGCGCATACCAGCCGGATCATAGCCATAGGTATTGCTGTCACCAAAGCACAGAACGTTTTTCATCGTAAGCCCCTCCTTTAGTAAAAAGCCGACGGGAGTAGCCCTCCCGCCGGCTCGACCTATCTGTCGGCACGTACCGATTACAGGTACTTGCGCCAATCGTCATCGTCCTCATCGTCCTCGGCGGCAGCCTGGGCCTGCTCGGCGGCGCGAGCAGCCGCAGCGCGTGCGGCAACCTGGGCATAGGACTCCTCGTTACGCTCGGGGAAGCTTGCCAGCACGTGCTCGAACTTGGCGAAGTCCTCATCCCAGCGCGTAGAAGGCACGGCAAAGAACACCTGCTTGACCTTAAAGTCGCCCGATGCGAGCTCCTCGCGGAAGAGCTCTGCCACGGCCTCGGCGTCAAAGCCGTTGTTGTCGCAGCCCCAAGCACCCAGTACGAGCTTCTCGCGACCCAGCTCGTCGCAGATGGCAAGCACAAAGCGGATGCGATCGCGCAGAGCGTCAAGCAAGGCATCGTCGCTCACGCGATACTCCTGGCGAGCACGCTTGGCGTTGGGCGCGGCGGCCACGATTACGTCGGCATAGGCGTGCACATGGTTGCGGTCGAAGCGCACCGCGGGCACCACCAGCGCACGGTTGCGGTACAGCTCGCAGTTGATGTTGCGGCGACGGTTCTCACCGTACCACTTACGCTGCTTGTCGAGTACGTTGTACAGGTACGAATCTGCGCAGAGCGTCGCCTCCTGGCCCAGGTAGCCCTGGATATAGCCGCCGCCAGGGTTGGTGAACGAGGCAAAGGCAAGCACGGCCATATCGCAGAACTGCGCATAGCCGCGGCCGTTATCGAGGATTGCCTGCGTAGCGGAGGCATCAAGCACAGTGACCTCGGGCAGGACCGGAGCAGCCTCCTCCGCGGGCGCGGACTCAGCCTCGTCGGCCGACTCGATGAACTCGGGTGCCACCTCGGACTCGACCGCAGTCTCCACCTCGGCAGCCTCAACCTCGGCAGCGTCAGCCTCCACAACCTCCGCAGCCTGCTCCTCAGCAACCGCCGCCTTCTGGGCCTTGGCCTTCATCGCCGCGACAAAACCGGCAGGCATACCATCGAACTCGCGCACGCCGGCAAGCGAACGCTCGATGTCCTTGGCGCAGGCCTCGGACACAGCCGCCACATGGCGCTCGGCGGCCTTGGCACGCGCCTCGCGCTTGGGATTGGGCTGACCCGCTCGGTTAGACCTGCGGTTACGGTTCCTGTTGTCGACATCTGCCATACGTGGCCACCTTTCCTGTCGCTGCCGCTATCGGCTTTTTCCCATCCATGATACCCCGCCACGCACAAAAAAGACGGCCCCGAAGGACCGCCTTTCGTATCGTTTTACCGTGTCCGGCAGGAAGCGTCGCAACGCCGCGCTAGTCGCGACGGCCGAGAATGTTCAGGATGCGCAGGAACACGTTGATAATGTCCACGAACAGGTTGGACGCCATGAGCACGGCGTTGGGCAGCGTGGGCGACACCGTCGTGGCAACATAGGTGTCGTAGCCAATAAACCCGGCGAACACCACGATCACGATCAGGTCGGTGATGGACTGCGAAACGCCCATGAACATCAGCACGATCTCGACCAGAATCGTGGCAAGCAGGATGCCAAAGCCGATGCCATATACGCGTTGGAAAAACTTGGGGAACGTCACGCCCAAGGCGCCAAAGACAAAGGTGATTGCAGCGGTGGCGATAAAAGCGGTGTTGATGGTGGGCAGGTCATAGTTGGCAAGGCCAAACGACGCGGTCAGGCCAAAGGTGCTCGCAAAGATCACGTAACCCGCGAGCGACAGGCCCACGGACTGTTTGCTGGCAGCAGCAGACATCATGACGATGCCGACAATAGTCAGGATAAACGAGCCAAAGACCAGCGGTAAAGCGGCGCCGCTCATCATCATGCGGGCAAACGCCATGGTGCTCGTAAAGTAAGCACCGGCGCCCATGGCGCAAAAGCCCAAGAAAATGAGAGCAGACATGGCGAGATTGTACGCGCGCGGCGACATCTCCTTGGCGCGACTTGCGCCGGTCTCGATGGGGCCGTTCTGATAGCCCTGGATATCGTTCATACTTCGTCCTTTCAAAAAGCGCACGACAGCGCCGTAGGTGACAAGATTCCTGCCATTGTACCCGAATGCCGCACGTCCTTACCTACGGCGCTCGCCCTCAAGCGTACGATCAAAGGCCCAGACCCACCAACGCATCACGTGCGCCTGCGAGCCGTCCGCCCGCTCGCGCGTCTGGTCCTCCAGATACAACTCGGTCGCGTGCCCGCCAAAACGCACCTTATATGTTGCCGTACGGATGCCGTGGACCATCAGGCCAAACCCAGTGGTCGAGATAATTTCGTCGATCGTAAAACAACGGCCGTCGACCCAGCAGACGGTGACCGGCACGACCTGTCCGCCCGCGAGGATGCGAGCCACGACGTCCACATACTGCTTGTGCACGCGCCGAGTTTTGCCGTCTGTCTGTCGATATTCCATGCCCCCTATTATCGAACGCATGTTTGCATGTTGTAAAGCGAACAGACTGTGGTTTTGGAGTGTCGTAGCAATCGCACGTGTCCGCATGGCGTGTTAGCAAAAAGAACACCCGCGGTCAACAGGGCTAATATTCAATTATAGTGCCAAAAAGTTCACTTCTCCCATCAGAACTCGGTAAAGAAACCCGCAGGAGGTGATACGATTTATCATGTTTTTGTAACGTGCCTGCAAACTTCGAGAAAGCCCATATATGGACGTAACGTTCTCAACCTTCCTCGGCCAAATTGTGTCGAACCCAGTCCTTGCCGTCACCGTGATCCTCGCGTTGGGCGCCATCTTCGTCAATGGATGGACCGACGCGCCCAACGCCATCGCGACCTGCGTCACTACGCGTTGCATGCCCGCCCGCGCCGCCATTCTCATGAGCGCCGCATTCAACTTCCTCGGCGTGCTCATCATGACGCACTTTAACGCGAGCGTCGCCAATACCATTTCACATATCGTCGACTTTGGCGGAAACAGCACCATGGCGCTCGCCTGCCTGTGCGCGGCACTGTTTTCCATCGTCGTCTACGGCGCCACAGCGTCGCGTTTTGGCATCCCCACCTCGCAAAGCCACAGCCTTATCGCCGGCCTGACCGGTGCCGCCATCGCCCTCGGCGGCGCGAACAGCGTCAACGTCCACGAGTGGATGAAGGTCATCTACGGCCTGGCGCTCTCCATCGGCCTGGGCTTTGTCATGGGCTGGATCCTGTGCAAACTCGTCTCGATTCTGTTTGCTGCCGCCAATAGGCGACGTGCCAATGTCTTCTTTAAATACGCTCAGATCGCGAGTGCCGCGGCCATGAGCTTTATGCACGGCGCGCAGGATGGACAGAAGTTCATCGGCGTGCTCTTTTTAGGTGTCGCCTTCGCCAACGGCCAGACGAGCGTCGGCGATGCCGGCATTCCCATCTGGATTATGCTGCTGTGCTCGGCCACCATGGGTATCGGCACCAGCGTGGGCGGCGAGCGCATCATCAAGTCCGTCGGCCAGAGCATGGTCAAGCTCGAGAAGTATCAGGGCTTCTCCGCCGACCTCGCAGGCGCCGCGAATCTGCTGCTTGCCACCCTTACCGGTATCCCCGTGTCCTCCACCCACATCAAGACCTGCGCCATCATGGGCGTCGGCGCCGTCAAGCGCCTTTCGGCCATCAACTTCGGCGTGGTCAAGGACATGATGTTCACCTGGTTCTTCACCTTCCCCGCCTGCGGACTCATCAGCTTTGTCATGGCCAAGCTGTTCATGATGTTCATCTAGTCAAACCGAGCGTCCATCCGGACCGTTATACTTCGCCCACCCGTCTTCGCCTCGAAAGGACCCACCCATGGCAAAGAAACCCGATTCGTTCTACTTTGACAACTACGTCGCCTGCGCCGATCTTGCCGTACAGGCTGCCGAGCTGCTTACCCAGATTTTCGAGAACTTCGATCCCGCGAAGATTCACGATATGCTCGACAAGATGCACGCGATTGAGCATGCGGCCGACAAGAAGCACCATGAGCTTGAAGACGCCCTGCTCACGGCCTTTATCACCCCGCTTGAGCGCGAGGACCTGGACCTGATGAGCTGCTCGCTCGACACCGTGCTCGACCGTATCGAGGGCGTCGTGCAGCGCGTCTACTTCACCAACATCCAGAGCATCCATCCTGATGCCATCGTGATCGCCCACAAGGTGACCGACGCCTGCCGCGCCATGAAGGACCTGATGGTCGAGCTGCCCAATTACCGCAAGTCCAAGACCCTGCGCGAACTCGTCATCCAGATCAACACAATCGAGTCCGAGGCCGACGAGCTCTACATCAATGCTATGCGCAACCTGCATGTCAACGGCAAGGATCCGCTCGAGGTCATCGCCTGGCGTGACGTCTACGCCTTCCTGGAGTACTGCGCCGACTGCTGTGAGAATGTGGCCGATGTTGTGGATTCGATTGTCATGAAGAACAGTTAATTAGCGGTACGCATCCCACCGGCGAAGGCCCGGCACCTATTTGCTTTCTCACTCCGGCTGCACGGCAGAGTCGTTCGAAAGTAAATAGGTGTCGGGCCTTCGCCTTGCGTACCACCATTGGGAACCTTGGCTAATAGGCGGAATGCACGGTGGCTTTGGTTGAAAGCGCCTTTGGCATCAGTCATGACTTTGGGCAGCGCTGAGCGTTTGGCTGGATGTTGCTCTGGGTAACCTTTGGTTATCTTTTATTTCGTTATTAAATTGTTGGAGGGCTTGTATGTCTTATTTGGATCTGGCTCGGTCTCGGTATTCTTGTCGCGAGTTTGAGGACCGTCCTGTTGAGCAGTCGGTGGTGGATGCCATTGTTGAGGCTGGGCGTATTGCTCCTTCTGCTTGTAATAATCATCCAAGCCGCGTGATGGTGCTTGATACTCCGGAGTTGTTGGAAAAGGCTGCTGCTTGTCAGCCGCGCTTTGCTCGTGATGGGTCTATCTTTGGGGCTCCGCTTATCTTCCTTATTTGCAGCGTTACCGACGATGCTTGGGTGCGCCCTTATGACCAGATGAACTCCAGTGCCATCGACACCTCGATCGTTTGCGACCAGATGATGATGGAGGCCGAGGAGCAGGGCCTGGGTACGTGCTGGGTGTGCCATTTTAAGCCTGAGGTGGCCTGTGAGCAGTTCAGCCTGCCCGAGGGCATCTACCCCTATCATATGCTCGTCTGCGGCTATCCTGCCGACCATATCGCCGACCCCGAGCAACGCGAGGCCCGCACCATTCCCCTCCCCGACTTCCTCCTCAAGTAGATTTTTGGGACAGGCCTTAAAATCCACCTTTGACCACGTGCCGTTCGCCGAGTTCTGTGCCCTCAAACGCAGGACTCGGCGTTTTGTTTTGCAGGCTGCATACAGCCACAAAAAAGGACCCGCAAGCTGCGGGCCCTTTCTAGGCGCTACATGATAGCTGGATGTTAGTCCAGGTCGTCGGCGGCGAAGTTGTCGATCGGTGCGAAGGGATCGGCAACGGGGATAACCGGCTCGGCGACGGGCAGCGGCTCGGCAGCAGGAACGGTCACAGCCGGAGAAGCGGCGGAACCGACCGGCGTGGAAGCCATGAGATCGGACGGGAAGGAGTTCTGAGCATCATCCATGAAGTGCTGGATGAGCTTGAGGTACTCGGCCTTAAACTCCTCACGGGAAGCCTTAAGACGGTCAATCTCCTCAAGCTCGGCCTGCTTCTCGGTCAGGGCCTGACGGATGACCTCGCGGGCCTTGGCGTCGGCCTCGTTGCGGATGCGGTCAGCGTTCTCGTTGGCGTCGTTGACGATGCCCTCGGCGGTCTGCTGGGCAGCAATCAGGGCAGCGGAAATCTGGCGCTCCTGAGCGGAGAAGTCGGGTGCAGGAGCGGCCACAGGGGCGGCGGGAACGGCCTGTGCGGCAGCGTCCTGAGCCTGAGCAAGCTGGGCCTGCGTATCGGCGAGCTGCTGCTCGGTGGCGGTCAGACGACCCTTAAGATCGACGATCTTGGCGAGCATGGCGTCGACCTCAGAGGACAGGGTCTCCAGGAAGACGTCGACCTCGGCGGGATCGTAGCCGCGCTTGGCCTCAGAGAAGGTCTGAGCCTGAATGTCAGCAGGGGTAATAGCCATAACAAGTTCTCCTTTATCTTCTCCTTGGCGCCGTGCGCCCGACGTGAGTTACTAAGCCAGTTTTATATGAGTATACCTATAAGAAGTTGCAGAACCAGCTTCTGCACCAACTGCAACGCAATAATCGCAACGACCGGTGAAAAATCGACGCCGCCCATGGGCGGAATAAACCGGCGGAACAAATTGAGCCACGGGCCGCACACGCTATCGAGGACGGCGGCGATATCCTGTAGCAATCCGCCCTGCTTCATAGGGATCCACGTCATAAGGCAGTAGACCACAATGAGCGTGGAATAAAAGTTGAACAGCGTATTGACCAACTGGACAATGGTGTAGATGTTGATGAGAATCTCCTCGTCTTGCTTTTACTTAAGGTAGCCGTCGGCACGGAGCTTTTTGAGGTCCGAATCCTTGACCTCGCAACCGGCGGGCAGCACCATAAACACGCGGTCGCCCACCTCTTTGACCGTGGCGCCCAGGCCGCAGGCAAAACCGTAAGAGAAGTCCAGGACGCGCTTGGCGACCTCGGTACGCACGCCCACAAAAATCAGCGCGACAGGCTGCTTGGTGCGCACGCGGCGCACGACGGTCTCCACGTCGTCATAGCTCTCGGGGCGCAGGACGTAAGCCGGCAGCTGCGGCGTAGCGTTGATGATGTTGCTCGCATACGCCGAGGCATCGCTCGGTGAGGGAGCAGGTGCGGGGGCAGCAGCGCGGGCACGTGTGCTCTCGGCATAGCTCGACGGCGTGTCGTAAGCACCGGGGCGATAGCCGCCCGCGACCGTCTCCTGCGAGCGCGATGGCGGGTTGTAGGTCGTAGCGTGGCGAGAATCGTCGCCGACCAGCTGACCAGAGCGTGTGTACACGGCCACCGACTCGGCCTCGCCGCGGCGCGTCTGACCCAACAGGCCGTTGCTCGGCTCGTCCTGGGTGTAGAAGCCCTCGCCCGAGGCACCGCTGTAACCGTTATTCTGGTAGCCGTCGTCATAGCCATCATCGTAGCCGTAGTCGTCGTCCTGACCATAACCCTGGTCGTAACCCTGCTGGCCGCCCAGGTGCATCTTATTTTTAATCTCGTCAAGGAAGCCCATGGTTGTGTCCTCTCGCGGTTTAGTGCAGGCGCTCTGATAATCAGTGCGCACTTCAGAGCCTTATTTTACTGCAAACTCCGGGCTAAATACTACCCTGCCCAGACGAACGAGCGTAGAGCCTTCCTCAAGGGCAGGCTCAAAGTCCTCGCTCATGCCGCAGGAAAGTTCGGGCAGGCTCAGGTCGGAGTGCGTCGCCTCAAGCTCATCCCTTAGCTCGCGAAGTCCGGCAAAAGTGCGGCGCGCCACATCCTTATTCCCCCGGGGTGCCATAGTCATAAGGCCCTGCACACAAATTCCCTCAAGCTCCGCAAGCTCACCCGCGGCGTCTCGCACCTCGTCGGGCGAAAAGCCGCCCTTGGACTCCTCGCCGCTCACATTGACCTCGATCAGCACGCGCTGGGGGCCGGAGAGCTCGCCCGCCTCAATCTTACGGACCGCACGGCTCGAGATAGCCTGAGCCAAATGCAGCGAGCTTACCGAATGAATCAGCTCGGCCGAGCCCAGAACCGCATTGATCTTGTTGGTCTGCAGGTTGCCGATCATATCGAAGCGCACCTCGGGTAGCTCCGGATGCTCCGCGAGGCCCGCAAGCTTGCGGACGAGCTCCTGCGGGCGGTTCTCGGCAAAATGGCGATACCCCGCCTGAATAGCGGCAACGGTCTCATCGACGCCAACAGTCTTGGAGACGGCAATCAGGCGCGCGGCATCGTGGGGACGGCCCGCGCGATCGAGCGCCGCATAAAAACGCTCCAGAATCTGCTCGCGGCGAGCGCGCATCAAGTCCAAATAGTTATCCATTGCCAATCGCCTCCGCTAACAGCCATACAAGTAGTCTCATGCTAACGCAAGAGC
>CABUTH010000084.1 GCA_902494465.1 uncultured Collinsella sp. | reverse complement strand
CGGCGCCGGCGCCGGCGACGAGGCTCAGGCCGAGTTCGACCGCGTGTTCAAGGAGGGCCAGCTTGCCGACTTCCCCGAGAAGCACGTTGAGCTGACCGTCAACGACGAGGGCCAGATCTACCTCGCAGGCCTGCTTAAGGACCTGGGCCTTTCGGCGAGCGCCGGCCAGGCCCGTCGCGACATTGACGGTGGCGGCGTCAAGATCAACGGCAAGGCCGTGGCTCCCAAGAGCTACAACATCGATCCCAGCGCCCTCAAGCTGGGCGACACCCTTTCTGTGGGTAAGCGCAAGGGCTTCAAGTTGATTTAGTTCCGCCGTTCTGCCGAACGGCGGACCGGCCGACGCTGCGCGGGCCGCATTTGGACAATCTGACGTTCAACTTCAAGGGCGCGACCAGAAGGTCAGCGCCCTTTCGTTTCACGTCACCTTGTCTCAAATGCGACCCGCTCGCTGGCGATGCCAAAACATCGGCGTTTTTGTTGTCGGGACGGCAGTTAGTAGTCGTCGAGTAGTCATTGGTGCTCAGCGGCAGTCCCCATTGCACCAAGTGGCGTGTGCCGTTAAGCGGAGGGGCGTATTGTTGGCCCATCGTTTGGGCATACAATGGCTATGAGCATGCTGCGGTGAAGGCTTGTCCGCTCCGCAGCTTTTTTCTACGGTTAAAGGAGTATGTATGTCCGTTGAGGTCATGAGGACTGTGATCGAGGCCGCCGAGGGCCGCGTGCCCGTCGACACGCTGTTTACCAATGCACAGATCGTCGACGTGTATGGCCAGCGCGTGGCGCCCGGTAGCGTTGCCGTCAAGGACGGTGTGATCGTCGGCGTGCTCTACGATGGTCGCGACGATGCCGCTGGCACCTATGAGGCAACTGAGGTCATCGACTGCCAGGGTCGCTATCTCGCTCCCGGTTTTATTGACGGGCATCTGCATATCGAGTCTTCGAACATCCGTCCCGCCGAGTATGCTCGCATGGCCGCGACGCGCGGTACTACCACCGCCATTGCCGACAGCCACGAGATTGCTAATGTGGCGGGCCTGGACGGCCTGCGCTTTATGATTGAGGACGGCCGCCGCGCACCCATCTCCATCAAATACATGATGCCTTCGTGCGTGCCCGCGCTGCCCGACGAGCAGGCCGGTGCCGTTATTTCTGCTGCCGATATGCAGGCGTTTTTTGCCGAGCATCCAGGCGATGTCTTTGGTCTGGGCGAAATGATGAACCTGCCGGGCGTCATTATGGCCGACCCCGAGACTTGCGTTCGCATCGATGCTGCCAACCAGACGCCGTCCAAGCAGGTTGACGGCCACGCGCCGCTCGTTGCCGGCAAGGACCTCAACGCCTATGCCGCGGCGGGTATTATCGCCGACCACGAGTCGACGATTCCCGAGGAGGCGCTCGATAAACTGTCCCGCGGCATGTATGTGATGCTGCGTGAGGGCACGTGCAGCCACGATCTGGCCAATTTGTCCCCGATGCTGCTGGAAAACCCCGCCCGCGCCCGCCGCTGCTGCTTTGCGACCGACGACCGCGCTCCCTCCGACGCGCTTTCGACCGGCATGATCGACAATGCCTGCCGCGTGGCCATCGAGGCTGGCGTCGACCCGGTGGTCGCCATCTCCATGGCGTCCCTTTCCACGGCTGAGGCATTTGGCCTGGACCACGGCTGTCGCGACCCGCATGAGCTCCGCGGCGCGATCGCCCCAGGCAAGCGTGCCGACCTGCTGGTGCTCAACGACCTGACGTTTGCCACAGCTCCGCATCGCGTGTATGCCGCCGGTGCCCTGGTGGCGCAGGATGGCACCTTTGTGGGCGAGGTCGCGCCCGAGACGGCCGAGGTCGCAGCCCTTGCCGATGAGCTGCGCGCTTCCGTTAAGCTGCCGAAGCTTTCGCTCGACGTGTTTGACTATGCCTTTAAGCCGGGCGAGGCCGTTATCGATGTCATCCCGGGTATGGCTATCACGGGTATGGCCCGCCCCGAGAGCGCCGAGGACTTGCGCCGCATTATGCTGATCGAGCGCCATGGCCGTGGCGTGTCGCTGCAGGCCGAGGGCGCCGATGGCGACGGCCCCGCTGGCCTGGGCCTGGTCGGCAAGCATATCGGTCGCGGCTGGGTGCGCGGTTTCACCATCACCGGTGGTGCCATTGCCTCCACGATCGGCCACGACTCGCACAACGTGTGCGTGGTGGGCGATAACGCTGCCGATATGATGGCTGCCGTTGAGGCCGTGGGCCAGGGTGGTCACGTGCTGGTGCGTAACGGCGAGGTCGTGGCGCGCATTCCGCTGGCGCTCGGTGGCCTGATGAGCGAAGGCACGGCCGAGGACGTTGCCGCGCAGCACGACGACTTTATGGTCAAGGCGCGCGCCATGGGTATTGAGCCGCCGCTCGACCCCATCATGGGCATCATCTTCCTGCCCCTGCCGGTCATCCCGACGCTCCGCATCCGCCCCGAGGGCATGTTCGACGTCACAACCTTCACCTACGCCGACTAGTCATCGGGGACGTTCTTAAACGACTAGTCATCGGGGACGCTCTTTGGCGGGCTGCCTGACGCCGCGACCGTAGGACCTCTGGCATGTGTGAGCTATTTGCCAGGTCCTTGTAACGTTTACGCCCGCGGAGTCTTATTTGAGCTCCCTTTGGGTACGTTGGAATCGGATACACGTTCGATTCCAACAAGCCCGAAGGGAGCTTTTCCATGTTTAAACTGATTGCATCCGATATGGACGGCACACTGCTTGACGAAAACGGCCAGGTGCCTCCCGAGACCTACGAACTGATTCTGGCGCTACACGAGCATGGCGTGCATTTCGCCGCATCGTCAGGTCGTCGCTATGATCGCCTGTGCGAGTTCTTTGCGCCCGTTCGCGACAAGATGGACTTTGTCGCCGCTAACGGCGCCCAGGTCTACGCCGACGGTAAGATGGTAGACCGTGAGGTGTATTCCCACCTAGCGATTCGAAGGCTCGCCCAAGCCGTCAGGACGTTTCCCAATCTGCATCTTGCGCTATTTGATCGAACCAAGTCCTTCCTGCTCGATGACGAGTGCAAGTTCGTGCGTGAGGTCGATAAGGACCTTCCCAATGCCGAGCGCATTTGGGAGCTGCCCGATCCCAGCGTAAATATCATCAAAGCGAGTATCTTTTGCGACGACAGTGCGGTTATGGACAGCGCGTACGTGCTACAGCGCGAACTTGGTCAGCTCTTTACTTTTGCACCTTCGGGCAACGCGTGGATCGATGCCATGCAGCCTGGTGTGTCGAAGGCCTCGGGTATCGCGCAGCTCGCGGAGCATTACGGCATTGGTCGCGACGAGGTCATGGCGTTTGGCGACTCGATGAACGACTACGAGATCATTCGCTTTGTCGGCACGGGCTGCGCGATGGAAAACGCGCGCCCCGCGCTTAAAGCGGTGGCCGATCGCGTGGTGGGTTGTAACCGCGACCACGCCGTCCAGCAGGAGCTCCGTCGCGTGCTGGAGAGTCTCTCCTAATCCGGCAGATGGGGACGTTCCTTTTCTGCCGACAGTGGGGGACAGTCCTTGCAGCTTTTTGCGAAGAGTGTCCCCAACGACTAGTCGTTTAAGAACGTCCCCAATGACTGACCAATGACTAGGCGAGGGCGGCCATGATGGTGCGGGCGACGCCGTCGTGGTCGTTGTCGTATTCGGTGATGGCGTCGGCGGCCTCGCGGTCTTCGGACTCGGCGTTGATCATGGCCATGCCGTGGCCCGCTGCCTGCAGCATGGGAATGTCGTTGATGTTGTCGCCGAACGCCCAGGCGTCGGCGAGACGCTCGCCCAGGTGCTCGCATAGCCACGTGAGGGCCGTTCCCTTGGTGGCGCCCTCACCCATGACCTCGATATTCATGGCGTAAGAACGCGTGACCTCAATGCCGCCGAGCGTGTCGAGCGCCGCCGCGATGGTGTCGCGATCGGCCGGGTCGTGCCAGTACATGGCGATGCGTTCGAGCGTCTCGACCTCGTCGATCTTGCTGTCGATATCCATGTCGATCGGTGTTCGTGTGCGCTTGAGCGAAGCCGCGATGTGGGGGTCGCCGCCGCAGAATTCGTCCAGGCGCGTGTAGAGCGAGCGGGGGAGGAAGCACTGCCCATCCGCGAAGATATCGAAGGTCACATCGTGGCCGGCGGCGATGCTATGGACGCGGTGGGCGATGGCGCGGTCGAGCGGTCGGCTCAAAATGCGCGTAGCACGTGAGGTATCGGTGGGCGTACCGTCCTCGAGCTGCCAGACGCTGGCACCGTTGGCGCAGACCGCGTAGTGTACGGCGGGGTGGGCGAGGATGGGCTCAAAGATGCCCGACAGCGGACGCCCCGTGCAGGGCACAAACTCAATCCCACGTCGAGCAAGTTCGTCGAGCATTGCCCAGGTGGCATCGCTCGTCTGCTTATCACTCGTCAGCAGCGTTCCATCCATATCGGAAAACACAATCATTCGCTGCGATCCTTTCTACTGGCATAAAAAGCGTGGCCGAGGGCGGTGATGCCCTGGCCACGCTCGGGTTCTATAACGGTCTGCGTCCTAACGATCGGCGAGCGGCATGTACTCCAGCGGCTCGATAACCGGGCGATACGCGGGACGGATGATGCGGTGCGCGCAGAAGAGCTCTTCCATGCGGTGCGCAGACCAGCCGGCCATGCGGGCGACGGCGAACAGCGGCGTAAAGAGCGTCTCGGGCACGCCGAGCATCTTGTAGATAAAGCCCGTGTACAGGTCGATGTTGGCGCAGATGGGCTTGGTCATGCCGTGATCGCGCATCACTTGCGGGGCCAGGCGCTCGATGCGCTCGATGAGCGCGAACTCCTCGCCCAGGTCCTTCTTGGCGGCAAGCGTGCGCGCGTAACGACGGCACACCTCGGCACGCGGGTCGCTCAGCGTGTAGACGGCGTGGCCCATACCGTAGATGAGACCCGTGCCGTCGAAGGCCTGCTTGTCGAGGATCTTGCCCAGGTAGGCTGCGACCTCGTCCTCGTCCTCCCAATTGGAGACATGCGCACGGATGTTCTCGTGCATGGACACGACCTTGGCGTTGGCGCCGCCGTGGCGCGGGCCCTTGAGCGAGCCGATAGCCGCGGCGTAGGCGGAATACGGGTCGGTGGCCGAGGAGGACAGCACGCGGCAGGCGAACGTGGAGTTGTTGCCGCCGCCGTGCTCGGCATGCAGCATAAGCATCACGTCGAGCAGCATGGCCTCGTCGCGGGTGAATGCCATGCCGCCGCGTAGGACCTGCAGGATGGTCTCAGCGGTGGAGAGGCCGGGTGTGGGGTGCGGCACATGAACCTCGGAGCCGCGGCGCTTGGCGACCGAGGCCATATGCGCGAAGGCGGCGATGCGGGGGAGACGGGCGAGCATGGAGATGGCGACGTCGATTTCGTGTTCGGGTGTAATGGCGTCGGGCTCGGCGTCGAAGGCGTAGAGCAGCAGCACGGCGCGCTGAAGCACATTCATGATGCTCGACGACACCGTGGTCATGGGGAACTCGCGGACGTATTCGTCGCTCAGGTGCCTAAAAGCACCCAGGCGCTCGCAAAAGTCGTCGAGCTCTTCCTTGTTGGGCAGCGAACCCGTGATAAGCAGATAGGCGACTTCCTCGTAGCCGTAGCGGTTCTCGGCCTGGGCGTTGTTGACCAGATCCTCGATGCTGTAGCCACGAAGCGTGAGCTTGCCCTGATCGGGCACGACTTTGCCGTCGACCTTGTTGTAGCCGTGCACGTCCGAGATGCGGGTAAGGCCCGCGACCACGCCCGAGCCGTCGGCATTGCGCAGGCCGCGCTTGACGTTGTGCTCTACGAACAGGTCCTCGTCGTACGGGGCGGTCGGCAGGCCGTGGTAGAGGTTTTCGCTTTCGGGCGAAATCTGACGGCTCGCCTCGTAATCCAGAACCAGGCGGCTCAGGTGATCGTCGAAGCGGTAGTAGATTTTCTTGGCGTCGTAGGCCATGCGCGCTCCTCTCCGGTCCGCTTTGGGGCCGCGCGCTTGGACGATATGACGTCAAGCTGCCCCGAGCGGCTTGTTCGCTACAGGCGGTACATAAAGTTAAAGACGTCCTCGCGCTGGATGGACACGTTGACGCCCGAAAGCTCGCCGGCCTCGGCCAGCGCCTTCTGCAGCTCGGCGAAGTCGAGCTTGGACTCGGCGGTGTCGGCCAGCATGGTCATGGTGAAGATGTCCTCGATAATGGACTGCGTGATGTCGCGGATGTCGACGTTGGCCTCGCCCAAAACGCGGGTGACGCCGGCGACGATGCCGGGGCGGTTCTTGCCAAGGACGGTGATGACGATGCGGGAGGACGAGATCTCGGCCATGGGAAACCCTTTCGCGTGGTTGCGGCGCGCGCGGGGCGCTCCGCTACGGTACAGTGTTCATCATTGTACCTGTCTGGCGCCAAAAGGGGTGTGCTTACTGCGGCGTTACACGTCTGCAACATGGGAGAAGGGGCAACAGGGTGCGTGTCCGCTGCGGTTGGTCACGCCGCGTTGCACAAAGACCGTGAACCTTTTGTGGGACGCGCGGCGCCGTGGTACCATAGCCGAGTTTGTTGTCTTGGTCGGAAACCAAGACGCCTTATGCGCTGATCGGTAACCAGCGCCTGACCAATAAGGAGTCCTACCATGAAGCAGGGTATCCATCCCCAGTATGTCGAGTGCACGGTGACGTGCTCCTGCGGCAACACCTTCAAGACGCACGCTACCGTGTCCGAGATGAAGGTCGAGCTTTGCAACGAGTGCCACCCGTTCTACACCGGCCAGCAGAAGTTCGTCGACACCGGTGGACGCGTCCAGCGCTTCGCCGACAAGTTCGGTGGCGCCGCTGCCGCCCAGCTCAAGAAGGCCGAGGAGGCCAAGGCTGCCAAGGCCGCCAAGGCTGCTGAGGCCGAGGCTGCTCGCAAGGCCGCCGCTGAGGCTAAGGCTGCCGAGAAGGCTAAGCGTGCTGCTAAGTTTGCCGAGGAGGCTGCCAAGCAGGCCGCCGAGGCTCCCGCAGAGGCTCCCGTCGAGGAGGCCGCTGCCGAGGCCGAGACCACCGAGGCTGCTGAGTAAATAGCTCGCCGCGGAATCGCTCGCATTCATGGCATAAGGGTCGTGCATCCGTTTGGGTGCGCGGCCCTTTTCTTTTTATTGGTGCAAGCCAACCTGTCCCCATTTCACCAGATTGGTGCGAAGGGGACAGGTCGGCTTGCACCAAATGGCAGAGAGGCGGCGTTTGGCTAGATAAAACCTGCCAAAATTAACCTGTTCCACTGTGGCAGGTTGGTCGTAGTTATTACGTGGCGGTCGAGGTCGACCGTATAGGCCGCGCCTTGTTTGGCTAAAGTACAATCATCTGTGTTTAACTCGCCCGCAGCTGCACGGCGTGGGCGATGGCCAAAAAGGAAAACCACATGGGATTCATGTCAAAGCTGCTGTCCTTTGGATCCGATAAGGACCTTAAGCGCTACTACAAGATCGTCGACCAGATCAACGGTCTTGAGCCCCAGTTTGAGAAGATGACCGAGGAGGAGCTCCGCGGCCAGACCGATAAGTTCCGCGAGCGTTACGCCAACGGCGAGTCGCTCGACGACATGCTCCCCGAGGCCTTTGCCACCGTGCGTGAGGCTTCCAAGCGCACCATGGGTATGCGCCACTTTGACGTGCAGCTCAT
The DNA here is from genome assembly GCA_902494465.1 of uncultured Collinsella sp. GTDB lineage: Bacteria > Actinomycetota > Coriobacteriia > Coriobacteriales > Coriobacteriaceae > Collinsella. The sequence goes on along the minus strand of CABUTH010000084.1, from coordinate 877 downwards.
TGGCGCCATGGCACTGCACGAGGGCCACATCGCCGAGATGAAGACCGGCGAAGGTAAGACCCTCGTCTCCACGTTGGCCGGCTATCTCAACGCTATTGCCGGCAAGGGCGTGCACGTCGTTACTGTCAATGATTACCTTGCCAAGCGTGACTCCGAGTGGATGGGCCGCATCTATAAGTACTTGGGCATGACCGTCGGTCTGCTCCAGAACAACATGCCGCTCGAGCTCAGGCGCCCGGCCTACCAGGCCGACGTCACCTACGGCACCAACTCCGAGTTCGGCTTTGATTACCTGCGCGACAACATGGTTACCCGTCCCGAGCAGCGCGTGCAGCGCGGCCACAACTACGCCATCGTCGACGAGGTTGACTCCATCCTAATCGATGAGGCCCGCACCCCGCTGATCATCTCGGGCGCTGGCACCAAGTCCGCCAGTACCTACAAGGACTTCGCGCGTGCCGTGCGTGGCCTTGAGCGCGGCGAGGACGTGTCGCATGACATGCTCACCGCCACCGAGGACGTGGAGCCCACGGGCGACTATGTCATGGACGAGGCCAAGCACACCATTGCCGCCACCGAGCGCGGTCTTAAGAAGATCGAGCGCCGCCTGGGCATCGATGACATCTATGCCGATCTCTCCGGCCAGCTGGTCAACCACCTGCAGCAGGCGCTGAAGGCCCAGTACATGTTCCACCGCGACAAGCAGTATGTGGTCACCAACGGCGAGGTCAAGATTGTCGACGAGTTCACCGGCCGCATCATGGAGGGCCGCCGCTATTCTGAGGGCCTGCACCAGGCCATCGAGGCCAAAGAGGGCGTGCTCGTACGCGAGGAGAACCAGACCCTGGCCACCATCACCCTGCAGAACTACTTCCGT
>CABUTH010000083.1 GCA_902494465.1 uncultured Collinsella sp. | reverse complement strand
TCTCGTACGCCGATTCCCTCGTGTTCACCCATGACGCCGCGCACTGTGCGCTCGACGCACTGCGCGCAGGGGCCACGGTGCTCACCGATACGAACATGGCGCTCGCAGGCATAAGCAAGCCCGTGCTCGCGAAGATCGGCTGCAAGACCGTGTGCTACATGGCTGACCCTGATGTCGCCGCGGCTGCGCGCGCCGCGGGCACGACTCGCGCCGTTGCGAGCATGGACAAAGCTTGCGGCATCGAGGGTCCGCTCATCGTGGCCGTCGGCAACGCTCCCACAGCGCTTCTGCGCCTCGCCGAGCTCATGGACGCGGGGAAGATCGCGCCTGCGCTCGTCGTTGGGGTGCCGGTCGGGTTTGTGAACGTGGTCGAGGCGAAAGAGGAGCTACTCGCGCGACGCGTGCCGGCCATCGTCGCGAGGGGTCGCAAGGGCGGTTCGACCGTGGCTGCCGCCATTATGAACGCGCTGCTTTACCAGATCACGCGCCCAGGCGGCCCGAAGTGACGGCGCCCGCATCCGCGCCGGCGCTGCGCATCTTCGCCGGCACCACCGAGGGCCGCCTTCTGTGCGAATGGGCGAGCGGGGCGGGCATTCCCGCCCGTGCCTACGCGGCAACAGAGTACGGAGGCGAGCTTTTAGGCGAGCTTCCGGGCATCGAGGTGCATGCGGGCAGGCTCGACGAGGCCGACATGGAGCGCGAGCTTTTGGGCGCGCGCATCGTCGTCGACGCCACGCACCCCTTCGCTACGCTCGCAAGCGGCAACATCCGGGCCGCTTCGCTCGCTGTGGGTGCACGATGCCTGCGCCTTGCGCGTCCGGTTGAGGCGCTGCCCAAAGGCGTCGTGTCGGTCGCGTCGATCGCCTGCGCGGCGCGCTTTCTCTCCGAGAACCCGGGTCGCGCGCTTCTCACGACGGGGAGCAAGGAGCTTGCTCCCTACACGCGCGTCGCCGATTTCGCGGAGCGCTTCTTCGTGCGTGTGCTCCCGCTGCCCGGTGCTATAACGAAGTGCATCGACGCGGGGTTTTCGCCGTCGCACGTCATCGGCATGCAGGGGCCTTTCACCCGCGAGCTCAACGAGGCGATGCTTCGGCAGGTGGACGCCCAGTGGCTTGTGACCAAGGACTCGGGAACCATAGGCGGCACGGCCGAGAAGCTCGCCGCCGCGCGCGACGTGGGAGCGCGCTGTATTGTGGTCACCCGTCCCGCCGAGGGAAGCGGGGCCCTTTCGCTTCGGGAAGTGGAAGACGCGCTCTTACGGGAGTTCGTGCGCTAGGCGCTCGCCGCGCCTGCGCGCCCTCCCGCCCGCGAGGAGGAGCGCCCCGAGCAAGCTCGACCCGTACAAGCCCGTCATCCATCAATAGCTCGAGGACAACGCCCAGAACTGGCGCAAACAGCCCTTCATTAAGTTGCGGTGAAATAGTGTCTGTTTTTGCTGCTAGATAGCATATTCAGTCCCTAATTCACCGCAACTTGTTGGTGGTGGCTTACTGGTAGCGTAGGCACTCCACCGGGTTGAGCTTTGCCGCGCGGCGAGCGGGGTAGAAGCCAAAGATTACGCCGATGCCGACGGAGACGCCGAAGGCCAGCAGTACCGTGGCGATTGAAAAGCTCGGTGTGATCTGCCCACTGGCACCGAGCTCGCTGAGAACCCCTGATCCTGCGGCAAACATCGCGAGGCCCCAGGCCAGCAGATAGCCAATCAGGACACCCAGTAGGCCACCGGTGACGCACAGCGCCGAGGACTCGGCCAAAAACTGCGCGGTGATATCGCGACGACTGGCGCCGAGAGCGCGGCGGATGCCGATCTCGCGAATGCGTTCCGTTACGTTGGTAAGCATCATATTCATAATGCCGATACCGCCGACAAGCAGCGAGATGCTGGCGACAGCACCCATGATGAGTGAGAACGCGCCCATAAAGGAGTTGAGTGCATCGATGGCGCTTTTCATGGAGGTCGCCGATACACTGTCGTACTCCTCCTCCTCCTCGATGCCCTTCATCGCGCGCACCTTGGACTCGATGGTCTTACAAAGCTCATCCATGTCCGTGCCCTCGGCGGCTAGTGCCGTCACGCTGGGGAATGAAGGATTCTCGTCGCCAAACAGCCCGGAGATGGTTTCGCGTGGCATATACAGCGTGAGTGAGCCCATGGAGTCGCTGCCGCCATCAATCACGCCTACAATCTGCACCTCGCCGTTGGACACCTTGATGGTTTTCCCCAGCGCATCCTGTTCGTTGCCGTAAAGCTGATCGGCGCCGTTGCGGCTGATGAGCGCCACGCGCGAGCCTGATTGGGACTCGGCTTGGGAATAGGTGCGCCCCGCAACGAGCTTGCTGGCCCCCACGGCGTCGAGCATGTCGCTATCGACACCCTGTGCCATGACGGTATAGCTTTTATCGCCGGTCTTGTACTCGGTATACGCGCTGTCGACAATGCCGATCTGCTCTATCTGCGGCACCAGTTTTTGAAGCTTCTCGATGTCCGACTCGGTGAGTTCTTGCGACGAATAAATTTGCACCATGCGTGCCGCATTGAGGCCCAGACTGTTGACTAGGCTGTTTTGGATGCCGCCGATGAGCGAAGTCATGGCGATAACCGAGGCGATGCCGATGACAATGCCCAGGATGGTGAGCAGGCTGCGCCCCTTGTTGGCCTCGAGCGAGTGAAGGGCTTCCTGGATGAGATCGCGGGCGCTCATGCCACCACTCCTTTCGGCGGATTGGCGGAGGCGGAAATCATGGGTAGGCTATCTACGGCGCTGCGCAGGGTCCGCGGTGCATGTGGAATATACGCGCCGTCGTGAATGCGACCGTCGCGGATGGTCACGGCACGGTCGGCCTCGGCGGCAATGCCGGGGTCGTGTGTGATAAGAACGATGGTTTTGCCGCGCTCTTGAAGTCTATGGAAGGTCTCCATTACAAGCGCTCCAGTGGCGGAGTCCAGGTTTCCCGTCGGCTCGTCAGCCAAAATGATGGGCGGATCGTTGACGAGGGCGCGCGCGATGGCGACACGCTGCATCTGGCCGCCTGAGAGCTCGGATATGCGGTGGTCCCAGTGGTCGACCGGCAGCGTGACGGCCTGCAGCGCGTGCACGGCGCGCATTTCGCGCTGGCTGCGGGGTACATTGGTATACGACAGCGGCAGCATCACGTTTTCGATGACCGATAGGCGCGGCAGCAGGTTGAAGCTCTGAAAGACAAAGCCAATGCTCAGGGCTCGAACTTCGGTGAGCTCGTCATCGTCAAGCTCGGCCACGTTGATCCCTTGCAGGTAGTAGTCGCCCGCCGTCGGCTTATCCAGGCAGCCTAGGATGTTCATGAGCGTCGACTTGCCCGAGCCCGAGGGGCCGGTAATGGCGACGAACTCGCCGGGATCTACCGCCAGGCTCACGTTGTGCAGGATATGGGCGCAGCCGGCCTCGCTCTCAAAGATGCGGTGCACGTTGCGGATGTCGATGACGGGACGCATTACATACCCTCGTCGGCAGACGTACTGCCCGAATCCGCGCTGTAGCCGCCGTCAGCCGTTGCGTCCGCCCCGTTGTCCATGACGAGGGTGTCGCCATCGCGTAGCTTGGTAACCGGCACGTCAGGGTTGATTTCGTTGCCCTGGTCGTCGCGCTTGACCTGTGTCTTGCCGACTACGGCTTCGTTGTCGTTTTGCGTCACGACGGTCACCTTCACGCGACGGGTTTGCTTGCCCTCGTCATCAGTCGCCACGTTGACGTAATAGTGTTCGCCGTCTTCGGTCATGAGCGCCATCGTCGGCACCATCACCACGTCGTCGAGCTGCTCGGTCACCACCGATACCTCGGCCGTCATGCCCGGCTTCAGGCGCGCGTCGGGCGCCTCGATGAGAATGTCGACGTTAAAGGTCACGCTGCCGCCGCCGTTGTTGGAGTCGGAGTTTGCCACCGAGGCGATGGCGGTGACCGTTCCCTGGCTCACGATATCGGGAAACGCGGGATACGTGACGTTGGCGCTCTGCCCAACGGCGATCTTGGCGATGTCCTTTTCGCCCACCTGCACGGTCACCTTCATCTTGGATAGGTCGGCGATCTGCATGCACTGCTTGCCGCCACTCGTATCGCTTTCGCCCATGATCATGCCGCCTGTTACCGTGGCGCCCACCTTGGCGTTGAGCTCCACGATGCTGCCCGAGCTCGGGGCCGTGACCGTACGGCTGGCGGCCTTGGCGTTCGCCTGGTCGAGGTTTGCCTGGGCCGATGCGAGGCTGCGCTGCGCGGCCGATACGGCGTTCGTGTCCGCTGATGCGGCGGAGATGCCAGCCGCTGCGGAAGCTCCATCGACGTCCGTCGTTGGGGTGGCCTGCGCGGCAGCTGCGGCTTTCTGTGCGTTCGCAAGGTCTTCCTGAGCGGCTGCAACTGCACGCTGCGCCTCGGCAACGTTGCGATCGAGCTCGTCGTTTTTAATGGTCATGAGCACGTCGCCCTCGTTGACGGATTGGCCTGCCTGCACGTTGATCGAATCGACCGTGCCGTCAACAGAAGGGGAGACCACTGAGGACGAAATGGGTTTGAGCTGGCCTTTCGCCTCGACCGTTGTGGTAAACGTGCCCTCGGTCACCATGTCGGTTACAGGCCCGTTAGCGCCCTGAGGCTGCGCATTGATAACCAGGGTTGCGACAATGGCAATGAGCGCGATGGCACCCACGATGCCGGCGGCAATACCGCGTCGAATCAGCTTTTTGCGTCGACGTTCGGCACGTTTTGCCTTGAGCTTGGCATGTGCCTCTTCATCGGATATCTCGGCCGCATCGTTCGTGCGTCCGCTCTGCTTGTCGGTGTGTGCGTTTGTAATCAGAGGAATCGTTTCGGTGGCACCTTCGGGCGTGTGCTCGGTATCATCCGGGCCCGGGGTGATGGTGGGGACATTCGGCATAGCGTCTCCTTTATAGAAAGAACCTTGATAAGTATATGCGCCCACCGGTTGGGGTGGGCGCATAAAACGGTTTCTTTCGGAACTGTTAGATTGGTCGCAGCGGTTCCACGTTGTAGGAATGCGCGCGTTGCACTATGAGTGGACAACCACGCACAGGCCGACTTTGATGCAGTCGTGAAGTGCCTTGGCGTCTGCCAGGCGCAGATTGATGCAACCGTGGCTGCCGCACCACTTGTAGGAGTTGGGGTCGTCAAAGCTCTTGTCGTTTTGCCACGTTGCATCGTGGAAGCCGACCATGTTTCCCTTAAACGGCATCCAATAGCTTACCGGGCTCTCGTATTTGCGCTTGCCGGTCTCGGGGTCCTTGGCACCGATGAGTTTGCTGGCGCCGTCGTTGCTGTTGATCTGCCAGACGCCCTCGGGCGTGGCGTCCTCGCCCGGCTTTCCCGAGATAAAGTTGGCCTCCCACACGATATTGCCGCTCTCGTCGTAGTAGCGCGCGTGCTGCTCGGACAGATCGACATCGACGTATGCCTTCCAGTCGGGCTCTCCCTTTGCGGTAAAGGTGTCGGCCTTCTGGGAGTATTTGATCTCGATTTCGCCGGTCTGCTTGTTGTTAATGGCATCCTCGACCTGCTTTGCGAGCGAGCTGCTGTCGATGGACCAACCAAAGTCGCCGCCTTCGACGGCGCACTGCTTGCCATCGGCGCGCGTCCACCAGCGAGTGGAGCCCACGGTATTGAAGCCGTTGGCGAGCTCGGCTGCCCAGCTGCTGATCTGCGACGTATCGAGCGTGGGGTTTGCGGGATCGGCAAAGCTGATCCACTGCAACACGGAGCTGCCATCAACCTTGCCGGCATCCTCGCCGTTGAGCTTGAGGGTCACGTTGACGCCCAGGAAGTTGTTGGCGGCATCGCATGCAGCCTGAATCTGATCATCGGTCAGCGTTCCATTGAGCGGCTCATAGGCATCGTTGCCGAGCTTGGAAAGATCTACGGTCTCGGCCAGCGAGGCAAGCTCGAGCTCGGCATATTTAATGACATGCTCGCGGTTGAGTTTTTCGTTGGAGCGCGCCTTCTCGACGGTAAACTTGCCGGCCTGCTCGTCATAGGAGCTATTGGCCTCGAATGCGCCCGAACGGCCCTCGTTAAACTCGTCGATGGCGGCGCCCAGATCCTTCTCAAACTGCTTTTGGTCAAAGGTGTCGGAGAGCATGGACAGGTCGACGTCTTGATCAAGATCGACTTCGTTGGAGCTAGCGGTTGTTTTGGTCTTGCCGCTTAAGGATTCTACAAGGCGGACAGGCCATACAAAGGCTTCGTTGTGGTTGATGATCTCTTTTGCGGCAGCTTCGCCGTCTACGATGGGCTCATCGGACTCGGGCTGATAGGTCCAGCTAAAGTCATCGCCCGTCACGGTGAGCTTATAGTGCTTCCATGCCGAGTTGACCTTGGCGGCGGCAGACGAAGCGTTGGAGAACGAGACGTCGACGCCGGCGATGGTGGTGTTGGGGTAGGCTACCTGCGAAAACGCTACGACGCCTACGATATAGACAATGACGATAAGACCCAGGACGACAAAGAGCGTCGTCTTTTTGCCCGACTTATTGTTCTCGGCGGGTTTGCGTGCGGGGCCGCGATCGCCTCGAGCGTGCGTGGGGGGCTGCTTGGGCGCATTGCCGTTTGCCTTGCGCTGCTGACGTTGCTGGTTCGGGCGTTGCGAAGTGTTTGTCGCACCACGCTGCTGACCGTGGCTCGGCGCGATAGGACGCGGCGACTGAACGCCGCCGGTGTGCCTGCTCGGCTGCTGCGGATCGGGAATCAGTTGAGTTCGATCGTTTTGCGACATCGTATGCATATCCTTCGAATTTCGCCTTGTGGCTCATCGTGTTTTTACTGGGCTTGCATTATAGCGATTACCTAGTTGTTTGTGGTATGGAAACGGTGGCATTCAAAAGAGGTGGGACATTTGTCCCACCTTTAAGTCGTCCTTTGTCGCTATCCGCACACACCGCATTTTGCACAGGCCGAAAGCGCGGCCGGAGCCTGCGCGATGCCGCCCTTGGCCGTCTCGCGCAGCGTGGCCGGCAACGCGTGGCCCACCGAGAGCATGACGTGCGCCATCTGGTCAAACGGCACCAGGCTCTTAATGCCGGCGAGGGCAAGCTGTGCGGAGCTAAAGGCGGCTGCCACGCCGATGGCGTTGCGGTTTTGGCAGGGTACCTCCACGAGGCCACCGACGGGGTCGCAAACAAGGCCCAGCAGGTTACTCAGGGCGATGGAACTGGCGTCGAGCGCCTGCTCGGGCGTGCCGCCGAGCATCTGCACCAGCGCGGCGGCAGCCATGGCGGCCGCGCTTCCTACCTCGGCTTGGCAGCCGCCCTCGGCGCCGGCAACGCAGGCGCTCGTGGTGAGGTTGAGGCCGATGGCGGCTGCGCAGTAGAGGGCGTCCATGACCTGCTCGTCGTCGAGCTCGAGGTTGTCCGCGAGCGCCAACACGCAGCCGGGCACAACACCCGCGGAGCCTGCCGTCGGTGCTGCTACGATTACTCCCATCGTGGCGGAACGCTCGAGCACGGCCATGGCGCGGGCAACGGCGTCGGTTTGAACGGTGCCCATCAAGTTGGAGCTAAGGTCGTTGCTGCCGGTGGCATCGACAAGCTTAGCCTCGCCGCCGATGAGGCCGCCGAGCGAGCGCTGCGGGTTGACGATGGGGGTCGTGGTCTCCTCGCGCATGACGTCGAGCACGCGGCGCATGGCTGCGATAGCATGGGCCTCGCCGGTCAGACGCGCCTCGCGCACGGCCATGACGGCACCAATATTTAGGCCGAGCTCGGCGCACGCATCGAGTAGCTGCTCGCCGTCGTCGAAGATCTCCTTGGCCGAGACGCCGGGGGAGAGCGACGAGGCCGAGCCCGGGAGCTCGATAAACGTGGCGTAATCGACATTGTCGAGCTTGCGCAGCATGGGGACGACGGTGTCGTCGGGAGCGCCGTCGGTCTCAAAGACGGAATAGGCCTGGCCGCCCACCTCGGTGCGGTAGGTGCGGCAAAACGCGATGTTGACGTGGGCGTAGGCAAGCAGGTTCGTGAGCGCGGCGAGCACGCCGGGGACGTCCTGGTGCGCCACAAACAATGTGGAATACATGCCCGAGATGTCGACGCCGACGCCGTTGATGCGGCTGATGCGCATCTTGCCGCCGCCAAGGCTTTCGCCGCGGACCTGTGCCGTGGCGCCCGTGTCATCGACCATGTCGATGTCAACGGTGTTGGGGTGAATGGAGGCGTCGTCGCCCTTGATGTCAAAGTGAAAGTCGAGGCCCTGCTCGCGCGCGAGGTCAAAGGCCTGCTTGATGTTCTCGTCATCGGTGTCGAGGCCCAGGATGCCCGCGACGAGCGCGCGGTCGGTGCCGTGGCCGCGGTAGGTGTGGGCGAAGGAGTTCCACAGGCCAAAGGTGACTTTGGTGATGCGGCCTTCCAGCAGGCTGGCGGCAACTTGGGCGCAGCGCAGGGCGCCGGCGGTGTGCGATGAGCTGGGGCCGACCATGACGGGGCCCAAGATCTCGAATGCCGAGGTCGTAGCTAGTGTTTGTGGCTTGCCTGCCATATGCGCTCCTGTTCTATCCCATCGTCCCGAGGGG
>CABUTH010000082.1 GCA_902494465.1 uncultured Collinsella sp. | reverse complement strand
CATCCGCACATGTGCGGATGAATGTGGGAGGTGTTCGGATAAAGTCGATAATCAAGGCTCTTCTGGCTGCCTGAGCCCATCTCGTTAGGGTATCCCACGAGACGTCCGAACTTGCTACAATGTCTGCGGCGCGGAACCAGCCTCCCGCGCCGCTTTTCTTTTTTGGCCACATGCCACCAAGGAGAACCTCCCCATGCACAACAAGCGCGTGCTCGTCGCCATGAGCGGCGGCGTCGATTCCAGCGTGACCGCGTACCTGCTCAAAAGCCAGGGCTACGAATGCGTCGGCGCCACCATGCGCCTCACCTGCCCCGCGCCCGATCCCGTCACGGGCATGAGTAAGGTCGACCGCGACATCGCCGATGCAAAGGCCGTCGCCGAGCGCCTGGGGATACCCCACCATGTGCTCGACCTGCAGCAGACCTTCGACCGCAACGTTATCGAGCGCTTCGTGACTGCCTATCAGGAGGGGCTGACGCCCAACCCGTGCATCATCTGCAACCGCCATATTAAGTTTGGCGCGTTGCTCGATGCAGCGCTCGATATGGGCTGCGGCTACATCGCCACAGGTCACTACGCCAAAACAAGCCAGGCGTCCGACGGCACCTGGCAGCTGCACCGTGGCGAGGACCCAAAGAAGGACCAAAGCTACTTTTTGTATTCGCTTACGCAGGAGCGCTTGGCACGCACAATCTTTCCGCTGGCAGGCCTGGACAAAGAGCGCGACGTGCGCCGCATTGCCGCCGAGCAGGGCTTCATCAACGCCAAGAAGGCCGAGAGCGAGGATATCTGCTTTATTCCAGACGGCGACTACGCGGGCTATATCGAGCGCCGCTGCGGACATGCCGCCGAGCCGGGCGATATTGTATGGCGCGACGGCAGCGTAGTCGGACGCCACAACGGCGCGTTGCGCTATACCATAGGCCAGCGCAAGGGCCTGGGCGTCGCGATGGCGCACCCCGTGTACGTAACGGGCGTCGATGCCGCCAACAACACTGTGCATCTGGGCGAGGCCGAGGACCTGACGGCCACAGCGCTCACGGCCAACGACTGGATCTGGAGCGCCCCTGCCGACCGCATGGAGGCAGAGCTCACGTCCGGCGGCATTCGCGTGGGCGCCAAGTACCGCTACCGTCAGAAAAACCAGGCAGCGACCCTTACGCGCGGCGAAGACGGGCAAATGCTGCTGACTTTTGACGAGCCGCAGCGAGCCATCACCCCCGGCCAAGCCGTTGTAGTCTACCGCGGCGACATCGTCCTCGGCGGCGGCACGGTAACCGGCGCACTTAAGTAGCCGCGGGTTTATCGCTGCACGTGTCGAAGTACCTCAACGGCGGCACTAACCTCGATTACGCGACGCTCGAGGCCACGGCAAATGGCCTCGAGTCGACCCTCCGCCGTCGCCCATTCGCTCTGCGAAAGAATCTCGATCGCCTCATCAACAAATCCGTCGAGTCGCGATGCGTCGAACCAACCGAGTGAGTCCGCAAGCGCCAGCTGGACGGAAGGGTCGGGCCCAAACGGCTTAGCGGAAAACCCAAACTCCCCAGCTGCGAGCACGGCAGTTGGCACGTTGTACCACAGGCAGTTGCCGCTATCGAACGGCGGAGCAGGTTTTATCTCCAGGGTGTCGACATTGCGGATGATGCCGAAGTTTCGCCAATGGCGGTCGCTGTTGGCCAAAAGGGCATCGCAAACGATCATCTGCGACATAGACCTTCTCACGGCAGCCTCGTCTGCTCCATGCTTACCAAGGAAGCGGCAGTACCGGTCGTACGTCGAGTTTCCTCGCTGGCCGCCAAGGGCGTTCTTAACGTAAACAGCCGGAACATATTCCTCGCGGCCGTCAAGAAAGTCGTCGCACAGACACACAGGGCCATCGAACATCCGCTCAACCGTATAAGGAACAAACTCGCCCTCCGACAGCAAGCGACGATGTAGAGCCGTTGCAACCGCCTCGTTAAAGGGACGCTGATCGTCCATCCCGCACCCTTTAGCCAAAACGCGAATGCCGTTTCGGATCATCCACGATTTAGGGAGCTCGCCCTCGGATGTGTTGTCGGGATTTTTAAGACCGATACCCTCCAGCCAACCCGAACGCTCCTCGGGCGCCGATCGCTCAAAATCATTCTCGAAGTAATTGAGGTTTCGCCATTCGAGCCCGTCGCATTCTGCCGGCCGCAGCCAATAGCAATCCGAAAGCGAGAGGCCCAGGCACTGAACCGGCACCTCAACGCCGTTGACAATCCCCAGCTCGCGGTAGCGCGAGATAAGCCCAGGGCGAACATCGGGCACCGACCGATGCCCCCACCACGCGTTGAGCTCCCGCTTATTCACCGTTGGAGAAGAACTCGAGCATGTGCCAAACGGCATTCGTTGCGCATCGAGGACCTCGGCGATTTCGAAGGGAAACTCGCGCGTCGGATCAAATGAGACATGCGCGACCTCATGGTCGGCCGACATCAGCGTAAACTTGCGTCCCACATCGGCCGCAGGACGACGTCCTCGCTTACGGACCTTTTGATAGGCGATCGCAGAATTGTACTCGACCATCTTCCGGCCGCCCACAATATCGCACACAAGCGTCCCCGATGCGGCAAGTTGCGATATACGGGCTTTCGTAACGCCCAACAGGCGGGCGGCATCACCCATAGACAAGTACTCAAATGTATCCATACGCCGCATCACCTCGTTAAGTATTCCAAACGTAAAGTTAATTAGTTACATACAGCATAATACTAAACAGACTGAAGCGAAAAAAGGCCCGAGCAATCGGGCCTTAGAGCAATTGGTCAGCCGAGTCGCAAGCTGCTCCCCTAGCGTTGTACGTAGGCTCGGACCAGCTCATAGGTGTTGCGCACGCCGTCCATGTGGCTGCGCTCGTAGTTGTGGCTCGCGTACACACCGGGGCCGATCAGGCCGTGGCGGATGTCGTAGCCGGCAGAGAGCGTGGCCTCAACGTCCGAGCCGTAGTGCGGGTACACGTCGATGGCGTAGTCAAGTTCAAGCTCGCGCGCGATATTGGACAGCGTGGTCACCAGGTCGTAGTTGTACGGACCGCCCGAATCCTTGGCACAAATCGAAACCATGCGCTCGGTGCAGCCCAGATCATCGCCCACGCAGCCCATGTCAACGCTGATCATCTCGCGCGTGTCGGCCGGCACGAAGGCGCCGCCGTGGCCGACCTCCTCGTACACGGTAAAGAGCAGCGACACCTTGCGCGAAAGCGACACCTCGCCGTCAGCAACGGAACGGGCCAAACCCAGCAGAATCGACGCCGACAGCTTGTCATCTAGGAAGCGACTCTTAATGTAGCCGCTCTCCGTCACCGTGGTACGCGGATCCATAGCAATGATGTCGCCGGTCTGAATACCCAGCTCGAGCACATCATCCTTGCTGTCGACATTCTCATCGAGCAGGATTTCCATGTTCTTCTCGATGGTCTTGACCGGCTCGTCGGCCACGTGCGCCGAAGGCTCGATATTGAGGACCACACCCGTGTACACATTGCCGTCACGCGTGTAGACGGTGCAGTTCTCGCCATCGGCCGTAGACCACTGGTGCCCACCAAGCGTCGTGGGGCGCAGGCGACCATTGTCCTTAATGGAACGCACCATGGCGCCCAGGGTATCGACATGGCTCGCCAGTACGAGCGGCTCACCCTCGCCACCAAGCTCAACGAGCACGTTACCCTTATTGGAACGCTCAGGCCCAAACCCCATATCGCGCAGGGTCTCCATCAGATAATCAGTAGCCGCGCGGGTATAGCCCGTAGGCGAAGCAATAGAAGTCAGCACCTTCAACTGGTCAGTGATAAAACCAAGCGAAGAATCCATCTGGGACACCAATGTCACCCTTTCATATCGAATTAAACCCACAGCAACAATACCACCACGCACAATTATTTACCTAGCGAGACAACCCGTCGAGCTTCCCAGAGCAGCGCCCGCCACGATAACGAGCCGGCGGGCCCCTGCCCGTAAGCCCCAGAATCTTTCCGCAGGACAGAAGGAGGCCCCGCCGCACGTAGTGCGCAGCGGGGCCTCCGACATGTCCGAGGACGATTGTGGGGCTAACGGGCAGGAGCCCGCCGAACCAAGTTAGGCAGCCGGGCAGATCTTCTTGAAGAGCTCGATGACGTCGTCGAGCGTTGCCTCGCGCGGGTTACCCGGGAAGCAGGCGTCGGCCATGGCGTCCTTGGCCAGAACCTCGATCTCGTCGGCCTTCATAGCCTCGCAGACGTGCGGGATATTCACGTCGGCGGAAAGCTGCTTGACGGCGGCGATAGCGGCGTCGGCAGCCTCGTCGGTGCTCATGCCCGTGGTGTCAACACCCATGGCAACGGCAACCTTGGCCAGGCGCTCAGCGCAAACCGGCTTGTTGAACTCCATGGCAATCGGCAGCAGCATGGCGCAAGCGACGCCGTGCGGGGTGTCGTAGTGAGCGGACAGGGTGTGAGCCATGGCGTGGTCGATACCCAAGCCAACGTTGGAGAAGCCCATGCCGGCGACATACTGGCCAAGGGCCATGCCCTCACGGCCGGAGCCGGGCTGACCGGACTTGGCCTCGGCGACAGAGTCGCGCAGGTTCTCGCTGATCAGCTTAATAGCCTCAAAGTGGAACATGTCGGAGAGCTCCCAAGCGCCCTTGGTGGTATAGCCCTCGATGGCGTGGGTCAGAGCGTCCATGCCGGTGGAGGCGGTCAGGCCGGCGGGCATGGAGGCCATCATGTCGGGGTCGACGACGGCGACCTCGGGGGCGTCGTTGGTGTCGACGCACACGAACTTGCGGACCTTCTCGGAGTCGGTGATGACGTAGTTGATGGTCACCTCGGCAGCGGTACCGGCGGGCGTCGGCACGGCGATGGTGAACACGGCGTGGTTCTTAGTCGAAGCAACGCCCTCGAGGCTACGGACATCGGCAAACTCGGGGTTGTTGATGATGATGCCAATGGCCTTAGCAGTGTCCATGGAGGAGCCACCACCGATGGTCACGATAGCGTCAGCCTCGGCGGCCTTGAAGGCCTCGACGCCGTCCTTGACGTTCTGGATGGTGGGGTTGGGCTTAATCTCGGAGTAGAGGCTCCAAGCGATGCCGGCGGCGTCGAGCTCGTCGGTCACCTTAGCGGTAACGCCAAACTTGACCAGATCGGGGTCGGAGCAGATGAAGATCTTCTTGTAGCCGCGACGCTGGAGCTCACCGGGGATCTCCTTGATGGCGCCGGAACCATGATAAGAGATGGTATTGAGAACGAAACGATTAGCCATTGATAGCCTCCCATCGTGTGCGGGGCGCCCATTACGCCCACGCTATGAGTCCCATCCTAACGCTTTTGAAACGAAAAACGCGTGAGAACGTCAAAATTGTTAAAGCGTTTCAACAGATGATGAAAAATATTGCGGCAAAGGGACAGCCCCTTTGCCGCATTCGGTTACTTTCGACAGCCCTCTTTCCAAGCCTCGGCCGCAACCTTCCAGCGTAAGCGCAAGTCGCGCTCGCGGTCGATGAACATGATGGCAAACGCGACAAACAGCAGCAAGCTCGCCACGACGATGGCGTGCAGGCCCATGCGCTCAATACACCAGTTGCCCAACACGGCGCCAAACACAAAGGTAAAGATCACGCCAAAGTACAGCAGGCCGTTTTCCAAAAAGCCGCGCCTGTGGGTGATGATGTAATCGTCCACGTTTTGCAGCGCGTTGCGCAAGTTGCCGATGCACATGGTCGTAGCGATGCCGTGACCGTGGATCTTGCGGAAGCTCTCAACCTGCATGCCGCAGGCAAACGAGGTGAGGCAGTTGGCGAGCAGGTTGTAACCGCCACCGGGAATAAAGCTCACGCCCAGCAAGATGACGGCTTCAAAGAACACCGTCACCTGACGCCAGTGAATCACGCTGCCAAACCGTTCGTGTACCAGGTCGGCAAGCATAATGCCCACGGCAAACGCCACCACAGGGAAGAAATAGCGTCCCGCAAGTGCCCAGTTGCCCTCCGAGATGCTCACGCCCACGAGCAGGATGTTGCCTGTCTGCGCGTTGGCGAAAACATGATCGCGCCCAATGTACGAATAGACGTCCATAAAGCCACCGGCGAGCGCCAAGATAATGCCCAGCTCGATGGACTCCGATATCTGTTTGGCACGCTGCATCGTCGTGCATCCTCCTTGTTGACGACTCTCTCGTGCGTTGGCGGAAACATAGCCGCCGTTCATACTGTAACCCATTGACAACATGGCGTGCGCGCGAGACGGGTTCTCCAACGCGCAGATACACAGTCTGGAAACAAACAGCGGGCGCGGCGCCGACACCCGACGCCTCGTGTACTCCACCAGTCTTTTTAGCGCCGTCCCAAAAAGACTGGTTACAATTACGTGCAGCATACAAACACCGGGAGGAATCGTGGCAAAAAAGCCCCAGGACGCTCAGCACAACCAGCACGGCAAGCATGCCCAGCGCGGCCAGCAGCAAAAGCGCGGCGGCAAGGCCCAGGGCTCGCGACCCGCGCATGCCCCGGCTGCGCCCGCCCGTCTCTGGCGTCCGGGCCGCGATAAATTCCTCCCCGTCAGCCGCTCCGATATGGATGCGCGCGGCTGGGACCAGTGCGACTTTGTCTACATCTGCGGCGACGCCTACGTGGACCATCCGAGCTTTGGCATGGCTATCATCAGCCGCGTACTCGACGCGCACGGCTACAAAGTGGGCATCATCTGCCAGCCCGACTGGACCGACCCCGCCAGCATCACTGTGCTCGGCGAGCCGCGCCTGGGCTTTTTGGTCAGTGCCGGCAACATGGACTCCATGGTCAACCACTATTCGGTAACCAAGCACCGCCGCCACACCGACGCCTATACCCCCGGCGGCGAGGAGGGGCACCGCCCCAATCGTGCCGTCACGGTCTACGGCAATCTCATCCGTCAGACGTTTAAGGACGCTCCCATCATTATCGGCGGCATCGAGGCAAGCCTGCGCCGCCTGGCCCACTACGACTACTGGCAGGACAAGCTCAAGCGCTCGGTGCTGCTCGACTCGGGCGCCGACATCCTCATCTACGGCATGGGCGAGCACGCAATCGTCGAGATCGCCGACGCGCTCGACGCGGGGCTGCCCGTCGATCAGATCACCTATATCAACGGCACCGTTTACCGCACGGGTTCGCTCGACGAGGTCTACGACTACGACCTGCTGCCCAGCTGGGACGACCTTACCGCCGACAAGCTCAACTACGCCCGCAGCTTTAACGTGCAGCAGCAAAATATGGACCCTATCACCGGCCATCGCTTGGTAGAGCCATATCCCAACAGCGTGTACGTGGTGCAGAACCCGCCGTCGGCAACACTCACCACCGACGAGATGGACGAGGTTGCCGAACTCCCCTACGCACGCGATTGGCATCCCGACTACGACGCGGCAGGCGGCGTGCCGGCCTTTGCCGAGATCAAGTTTTCCATTAGCTCCAACCGCGGCTGTTTTGGCGAGTGCTCGTTTTGCGCGCTCACCTTCCACCAGGGCCGCGTGTTGCAGATGCGCAGCCACGACTCGATCATGCGCGAGGCCGAGCTGCTCACGCGCGATCCCGAGTTTAAGGGCTACATCAACGACGTGGGCGGACCGACGGCAAACTTTAGCCGCCCGGCCTGCGACAAGCAGCTCAAGCACGGCGTGTGCAAGAACAAGCGCTGCCTGTGGCCGAACGTGTGCAAGAACATGGTGGTCGACGAGAGCGGCTACACGCAGCTGCTACGCGACCTGCGCCAGCTGCCGGGCGTCAAGAAGGTCTTCGTCCGCAGCGGCATCCGTTTTGACTACACTGTGGCCGATGCCTCGGACGAGTTTTTGCGCGAGCTGCTGGAGCACCATGTCTCGGGCCAGCTACGCGTGGCGCCCGAGCATGTGAGCGACGCGGTGCTCTCCGTGATGGGCAAGCCGAGCCGCGCCGTCTACGATGCGTTCTGTCGTAAATTTGAACGCTTGAACCGCGAATACGGACTCAAGCAGTACGTGGTGCCGTATCTGATCTCGAGCCACCCCGGTTCGACGATGAAGGAAGCCGTGGACCTTGCCGAGGCCGTGCGCAACATGGGCTACATGCCCGAGCAGGTGCAGGACTTCTACCCCACACCGTCCACTATGTCGACCTGCATGTACTACACCGGCGTGGATCCGCGCACTATGCAGCCGATCTACGTGGCACGCGACCCGCACGAAAAGGCCATGCAGCGTGCGCTCATCCAATACCGCAAGCCCGAGAACTACAAGCTTGTGCGTGAGGCGCTGGAAAAGGCCGGCCGCCGAGATCTAATCGGCTACACCAAGCATTGCCTGATCCGTCCCGTACCGCCGCGCCCGGGCGAGACGCCTGCTAGCGGCGGACATGGGACCGGCAAGAAGGGCGGCAAGGCCCACGGTGGCGCCGCCGGCAAGGGACCCAAAGGCAGCAAGGGCCACGGCGGCATGTCCCGCGCGCAGAACACCGCGGGCCGCAACCGTGCGGCCCAGGGGCGTCAGGGCGCCAACGGCGGCGGACGCCGCAACTAGGGCAGCGGTGCGCTCGCTG
>CABUTH010000081.1 GCA_902494465.1 uncultured Collinsella sp. | reverse complement strand
GCTCGACGCTGCAAACGCCCCTAAGCGGCAATCTGACGTTCAATTTCAAGGGCGCGACCAGAAGGTCAGCGCCCTTTCATTTCACGTCACCTTGCTCGCTTAGGGTCGTTTTCGCTGACATTGCCGGAGCATCGAGGTTCACTTTGCCGACGCTTTAGCGGGCTGGATTGCACGGGCTGCTTGATTGTTGCTACAGTAGCGGGGCGTGCCGGGGGTCCGGTGCGCCCTGCTTTTATTTGACCATGAGGCGGCACGCAGCCATGCGCGTGCGGACACCACGCCCAGATTGAGCGCGAGGATGCCCTATGGCCCAGCATGCCACTGACAATATCGAAATGATGCCCGATAGCCCTGTTGCTCGCGAGGACCTGGGCGCGGGCGGCACCTCCCGCGGCGCCGGCGCTCGCTCGCCGCTGTTCTGGAAAGTCCTGCTGCTTTCGGTGGCAGTCGTCTGGGGCTACTCCTTTACGACCATGAAGGACGCGCTCGACACCATTCCGGTGTTCGAACTGCTCTACGTGCGCTTTCTGCCTGCGGCGTTGGTCATGTTTTTCATCTTCCACAAGCGCATCATCGCGCACCTCAACGCCCGCAACCTTATCGTCGGACTTGGCATGGGCGCACTTATGTGGGCCGCCTACGCCCTGCAGACAGTCGGTCTGGCGCACACCACGGCGGGCAAGAATGCTTTTTTGACGGGCACGTATTGCATCGTTGTGCCGTTCGCGAGCTATTTTCTGAGCGGCGAAAAACTCACCCGCTATAACCTGGGCGCGGCGCTGCTGTGCTTGGCGGGCATTGGCTTGGTGGCGCTCGATAGCGTTGAATTCAACATCGGTGATGTCATTACGCTGGCGGGTGCGGTCTTTTTCGCCATCCAGATGGCGGTGACTGCCAAGTACGGTCGCAAAATGGACATCAACGTCATCACGTTTTGGATGTTTGTGGGCAACGGCGTGCTGAGCCTGGCAACGTCGCTGCTATTCGAGACCCAAGCGCCTCTGTCCGTGTGGACGCCGAGCTTTATCAGCGCGATGGCGTTTCTCTCGGTTGGTTGCACATGCGCGGCTCTGCTCATCCAAAACGTCGGCTTGGCGCATGTCTCGGCCTCGACGGGCTCACTGCTCCTTTCGATGGAGTCGCCTTCGGGCGTGCTGTTCTCGGTGCTGCTGATGGGGGAGGCGCTCACCTCGCGCCTGCTCGCCGGCTTCGCGCTCATCTTTCTTTCGATTATCTTGAGCGAGACGCATTTCGATTTCTTGCGCCGAAAATCACACCCGCAATTGTAAACAACTTGTTGCGCCGCCCTCCCAGGGCGGCATTTTTATGTCATGCCCTTACAGTTGTACCTTGCACTTTACGCTATCAAAGTGCGTGCTGCAAAAACGTTACTGGAGGGCTTCTATGGCATCAGCTCTGTCCGATTTTCAACCGCAACCAGCGCCCCAGGCCACCGCGGCGGCGCAGGCCGCTATCGGTGACGGTCTTGTCGCAGAAGCTCAGGCTTTTGCAGACGAGCTCGCTGCATGGCGACACGATCTACACCAGATGCCCGAGCTGGGTAACAATCTTCCGCAGACGTCTGCCTATATTCAGGCACGTCTGGACGAGATGGACATCCCCCATACCACGCTAGTCGACGGTTCCTGCGTCGTTGGCCTGATCGGTGCCGGTGCGGCCGCTCAGGGCAATGGCACGTGCAAGGACGAGCAGGCCGGAACGGTCGTCATGCTCCGAGGCGATATGGATGCCCTACCCGTTGTCGAGGAATCCGGCGAGCCCTTTGCATCCACCAATGGCTGCATGCATGCTTGCGGTCACGATATGCACGCGACGGCGCTGCTTGGTGCGGCGCGCCTGCTCAAGGCCCGCGAGGCCGAGCTTGTGGAGGCCAACGCCACGGTGAAATTGCTGTTCCAGCCGGGCGAGGAGACCTTTGAGGGAGCACGCGCTGCCATCGCCGATGGCCTGCTGCAGAACCCGCGCCCTCAGGCGGCCTTTGCCATGCATGTCAACAGCCAATCGCCGCTCGGCCTGGTGCTCTATGGGAGCCCGGCGCTTTCGGGCGTGTACGGTTTTCGCATCACGCTGCAGGGCAAGGGCGGCCATGGCTCGAGCCCCGAGATCTGCATCGATCCCATCACGGCCGGCGTCCATGTGCACCTGGCGCTCCAGGAGCTTATCTCCCGCGAGGTGCCGGCGGCCAAGGAAGTCGCACTTACCGTTGGTAAGTTCGCCGGTGGCTTGGCGGCCAACGTCATCCCCGACACCTGCGTGCTCGAGGGAACGCTGCGCGGCTTTGACGTTGAGCTCATGGAGCACCTAAAGACCCGCATCGCGGAGGTCGTTAACGGTGTTGCCACAACATATCGTACGCCGGCGACCATCGAGACGCTTTCGGATGTTCCGCCGCTTGTACTCGACAGCGATATGACTCAGGCGTCGCTTGGCTACGTGGGCGCAGTGCTGCCCAAGGCGGCTTTCTTGCCGCTTTTCCATGCCATGGCGAGTGAGGACTTCGCGCTTATCTCGAGCGAGATTCCGAGTGCGTACTTTACCGTGGGCGCGGCCGTAACCGACACGGACGAGCATTTTGCCCAGCATCATCCCAAGGCGCGCTTTAACGATGCCGAGCTTCCCCTCGGCGCCGCGGCTTATACCGCCGTCGCTTTGGGCTACATCGCCGACCACCGGTAGCACCCAACCTTGCCTTTCAAGCCTGCGGGCATGGCCGTAAGGCCTATGCCCTTGTCTTTCAAGGCAATCTTGGGCACTACCGGCGCCCGGCGCCGGCTATTCGTTTGTTAAATAAGGAGCAGTATGCCCCAGCAGCGTAAGTTCTTCCCCGGCTGGCTCGTGGTGGCCTCCGGCTTCGTGATCATGGCCACGTGCTACACGATTTTCGTCAACTGCATGAGCCTGTTCCAGCCGCTCATCGTCAGCGACTTGGGAATATCTCTTGCGCAGTACAACATCTCCAATGCGATCTCTACCGTGGTGAGCGTTATCGGATCGCTTGTCATTGGCCATGTTGCCGATAAGGTGAGTGGCCGCGTATTGGGCTCGCTCACCGTTATCGCTACCTCTGCCGTTCTTGCCAGCATGAGCTTTGTCGGTGAGCTGTGGCAGGTCTACGTGCTCTTTGCCGTTTCGGGCTGCTTCGCTGTGGCCTCGACCCGCCTGCTCATCAGCCTGTGACCGCCAACTGGTTTACCGCCAAGCGAGGCCTTGCCATCTCCATCGCACTTTCGGGCTCGGGCTTTGGCGGCGCTATTCTCTCGCCGATCGTGAGCTCGCTTATCGTGAGTGTGGGCTGGCGCTCTGCGTTCCTGGTACTCGCTGCCGTCTGCATGGTGGCGGCACTGCCCATCACGGCCTACTCCTTCCGCACTAAGCCTTCCGAGATCGGCCTTAAGCCGCTCGGCGAGAACTCGGACGATCCGTCCGTCTCGACGGCTGGCGACAAGGACGAGCACACGGCGCCCGAGGTTAGCGTCGGCTGGTCTCGTATCAAGAAGAGCCCGGCGTTTTGGCTGCTTGTCGTCGCCTTCCTCTTTATGGGCTTGGTCAATGGCGCCATCCTGCCCAACCAAGTCACCAACATGACGAGTGTTACCGTCAACGGCGCCAAGATCGTCACGGGCGGCCACGATCCCATGTGGGCAGGTACCGTGCTTTCGGCCTACATGGTCACCGTCGTTATCGCCAAAATTTCGCTCGGTGCGATCTATGACCGCTTTGGCCTGCGCTTTGGCAATATCCTTGGCTCCGTTGCGTGCATTATCGCCTGCGTGGCGCTGTGCTTCCCGACGACGGACCTCGGTCCTATTGTCGCCGCTGTGAGCTTTGGTATCGGAACGTGCATGGGCACCATCACGCCTACCATCGCCGCGTCCAAGCAGTTTGGCATGGCCGACCTCGGCAAGGTCACGGGCACCATCACCTCGCTCGAGATGGTCGGCGGCACCGTGGGCGCCATTGTCTCGGGCGTGCTGTTCGATGCCACGGGCTCCTTTGCGAGCACCTGGATCGTGTGCCTGGTGTGTTCTGTGGTCATGCTCGTATTCCTGCTGGCCTCGGAGCCCATCGCCGCCAAGCTGCGCGCAAGCGTGGCGGGGGAGTAGCGGGTCGCCGCCTATTCCTGTTTGTCTGTTCTGCTCGTGGCTGCCTTGGAAGCCGAATGGATGCTCGTACCGTCATTCGGTTTCCAGGGCAGCCACGGGTCTACGAAATGACCCCTTTTCCTCCGTCCCCAAGGGATCACGTGATCCGAAGGGGACGGAGGAAAAGGGATCACAAACCGCGGCGGTGCGTCTGGCCGAACGAGTCCCCATACCCTCGTTCGGTCAGACATGCCGCCGCGTTGCTGCTTTGTGCCGTATAATGTTCACTACCTATGACGCGATACAAAAGAAAGGTGTTTGCCCATGCAGGCACAGAAGGCGGAGGGAACCCGCGACCTTATCGGCGCCGAGATGCGCGCCTGGCAAAAGATGCAGCAGATTGCTGCCGGCGTGTTCGAGCCGTTTGGCTTTAAGCCCATCGAGACGCCCGCGATCGAGCAGGTGGACGTTTTTGTCCACGGCATCGGCCAGTCGACCGACGTCGTTCGCAAGGAGATGTTCCGCGTCTTTAGCGGCGCCAACCTGGAGCGCGTCTTTGCCGAGGGCACCGATACCAAACTCAAGCCCAAGCAGCGCCTGGCGCTTCGCCCCGAGGGCACGGCCGGCGTGGTGCGCGCTGTCGTCGAGAACAATCTGGTGCCCCAGGGCTCCACGCCGTTTAAGGCGTACTACGCCGAGGCCATGTTCCGCGGCGAGCGTCCCCAGAAGGGCCGCCTGCGCCAGTTCCACCAGGTGGGCATCGAGTGGCTCGGCGCTCCCGATCCGGCGGCAGACGCCGAGTGCATCATCATGCTCATGGAGTTTTACAAGCGCCTGGGCTTCGATCTTTCCAAGCTTCGTCTGCTCATTAACTCGATGGGCGACGCTCAGTGCCGTCCGGCTTACCGCGAGCAAGTCAAGCAGTTTATCCTCGATCACGCAGACGAGATGTGCGATGAGTGCCGCGAGCGCGCCGAGCTCAACCCGCTGCGTGCCTTTGACTGCAAGAACGACCACTGCCGCGAGATCATGGCCGAGGCTCCGCTGATGGGTGACAACCTGTGCGATGAGTGCCGCGAGCACTACGAGCAGGTCAAGCGCTATCTGGATGCCGCCGGTATCGAGTATGTCGAGGATCCCACCTTGGTGCGCGGCCTGGACTACTACACCCGTACTGTCTTTGAGGTCGAGGCCCCTGGCGCCGGCGTCGGCTCCATCGGCGGCGGCGGCCGCTACGATGGCCTGGTCGAGCTCGAGGGTGGCAAGCCCACGGCGGGCGTCGGCTTTGCTGTCGGTTTTGAGCGCGCCCTGCTGGCCCTGCAGGCCTTTGGCAGCGATTTGGGTGCCGATGAGGCCCCGTGCGTCTATGTCGCCAACGCCGGCAAGGAGCTGCGTCAGAACGTCTTTGCCATTACGCAGGAGCTTCGCGCCGCAGGTATCGTGACCGAGGCCGACTATCAGGGTCGTTCGCTCAAGGCCCAGTTTAAGCAAGCCGATAAGGTAGGCGCCAAGCTCATCTTGGTCCTGGGTGGCGACGAGCTTGCCGCCGGCAAGGTCAAAGTGCGCGACATGCAGAGCCATGACGAGGTGCTCGCCGATCTGGACAACGTCGTCGAGGCGGTTCGCGAGCGCCTGTAGCGCATCTTTTTGAGCTTCGGGCCTGCTAACGTGCCCTGCTCATGGAGAGCGATTGTTACGGGGGTGTTTCGCTTTTATGCGGAATGCCCCCGTTTACGTATGCCGCCCACCGAGAAATACGACCATTTAGGGCAAAAACCTTTGCAATGCAGAAAATACTTTTGTGTGGTAAAGCGCAATCAGTGTCGAAAGTATTTCTCAAGCGCCTATAATGAATACCGCATGTTACGTGCATAGAAGGAGGAATGGGAGGAAACGTGGCTGAGAACCTAAGCAACCAGTCTGTACCCGAAGCCGCGGCGCGCGTCGCTGCCGTGGTCAACCGCCTCGTTAACCGAATCGGCTCGAATGCCGAGTCCAGGGAGCGTCTCGCCGAGATCGAGATCCCCGAGGAGCTGCGCGACAATCTGGCGCTGTTCTTGCGCCTGGAGCGCCGTGTGCTTAGCGAGTATGATCCCGAGATCGCGGACCTGTTCGACAAGATTTTGACAGCCGAGATTGTGGTCAATGCCGGCAACCCCGGTACCTGCGCTGCCGACGAAGCCGTCGACGAGCAGGGCGTGCCCACCGCCGACGAGCCCACTGCCGTGGCATTTCGTGAGGTCGTCGATTTGATCGACAGCCTGCCGCTCGATAAGCAGCAGGTCATCGTTCGCGCCTTTACGAGCTTTTTCCATCTGGCAAACCTGTCGGAGGAGAACTACCGTGTGGCGCAGCTGCGCGAGCGCGAGGCCGGTGCGTCGACCGATACCGAGGTCGATCCTGCCAACGAGCTTACCGTTGCCTATCACCAGCTGGTGAATGAGCTGGGTGTCGAGGGTGCCAACGAGCTGCTCGACAAGCTCGAGTTCCACCCTGTCTTTACCGCACATCCCACCGAGGCCCGTCGTAAGGCCGTCGAGGGCAAGATCCGCCGTATCTCCAACCTGCTGGAGGAGCGTCCGCGTCTGGGCGGCTCCGACCTGGTGGAGAACGAGCGCCATATGCTGCAGGAGATCGACGCCCTGGTGCGTACGAGTCCCATCGCGCTCAAGAAGCCCACGCCGGTCGAGGAAGCCGATACCATCATCGACATCTTCGATAACACGCTGTTCGACGTTATCCCCGTTATCTATCGTCGTTTTGACGATTGGGTGCTGGGCGACAAGGCCGGTACTGTGCCGCCGCTGTGCCCGGCGTTCTTCCATCCCGGCAGCTGGATCGGTTCCGACCGCGACGGTAACCCCAACGTCACCGCCAAGGTGAGCCGTGAGGTCGCCGCCAAGTACTTTACGCACATGGTGCTCAAGCTCGAGGACAAGTGCCGCCACATCGGCCGCAACCTCACGCTCGAGGCTACCTACAGCAAGCCGTCGGCCGAGCTCATTAACCTGTGGAACCATCAGGTCGAGATGAGCCCTCGTTACACGGCCCGCGCCGAGCTGATCTCCGAGCACGAGCCGCATCGCGCCGTCATGCTCGTCATGGCCGACCGCCTGAACGCCACCGTCCGTCGTATCACCGACACCATGTACCACAGCGCCGACGAGTTCCTGGATGACCTGCGCGTCGTCCAGCGTTCGCTGGCCGCCTGCGGTGCCGTCCGTGCTGCCTACGGCCCGGTCCAAACCATCATCTGGCAGGTCGAGTCCTTCGGCTTCCATATGGTCGAGATGGAGTTCCGTCAGCACTCCGTGGTGCATGCCCGCGCCCTTAAGGATATCCACGAGAACGGTATCCATGGCGACCTGCAGCCCATGACGCGCGAGGTCATCGATACCTTCCGCGCTATCGGCTCCATCCAAAAGCGCTACGGCAAGAAGATGGCGCACCGCTACATCATCTCGTTTACCAAGAGCGCTCAGCATGTGGCCGACGTCTTTGAGCTGGCGCACCTGTCCTTTGCACACGAGGAGGATGTCCCCGAGCTCGACGTGATCCCGTTGTTCGAGCAGCTCGAGGACCTCGAGGGCTGCGTCGACGTGCTCGATCAGATGCTTACGCTGCCCGTGGTGCAAAAGCGCCTTGCCCAGACCAACCGCCGCATGGAGGTCATGCTGGGCTATTCCGACTCTTCCAAGGATGCCGGTCCTACCACGGCCATGCTCGCGCTGCACTCCGCGCAGGAGCGCATCGCCAAGTGGGCAGAGAAGAACGATATCGACCTGGTGCTCATGCACGGTCGCGGCGGTGCCGTGGGCCGTGGCGGCGGCCCGGCCAACAAGGCCGTGCTGGCGCAGCCCAAGGGTTCGGTCAACTGCTTCTTTAAGCTTACCGAGCAGGGCGAAGTCATCTTTGCCCGTTACGGCAACCGCACGCTGGCTCAGCGCCATGTTGAGTCCGTTGCCGCCGCAACGCTTTTGCAGTCGGCCCCGAGTGTCGAGAAGACCAACACCGAGACCACGCAGAAGTTCTGGGATATGGCCGAGAAGCTCAACACTGCAAGCCACGAACGCTATCTGGACCTGCTGAACACCGAGGACTTTACACCGTGGTTCTCGACCGTGACGCCGCTGACCGAGGTCGGTCTGCTGCCGATCGGCTCGCGTCCCGCCAAGCGCGGTCTGGGCGCCAAGTCGCTCGATGACCTGCGTACCATCCCGTGGATCTTCAGCTGGAGCCAGGCGCGCATTAACCTGGCCGCTTGGTACGGTCTGGGCACCGCCTGCGAGCAGCTTGGCGATCTTGACCAGCTCAAGGCTGCCTACCAGGAGTGGCCGTTCTTCCGCACCTTTATCGACAACATCGAGATGTCGATTGCTAAGACCGATCAGCGCATCGCCAAGATGTATCTGCATCTGGGCGACCGCGATGATCTGTCCAAGAAGGTCTTTACCGAGATGCAGCTCACCCGTAAGTGGGTCCTTGCCATCGTCGGTGATGAATGGCCGCTGCAGCGTCGTCGCGTG
>CABUTH010000080.1 GCA_902494465.1 uncultured Collinsella sp. | reverse complement strand
TGAATGACCAACTTTGCCGTCGTCTTGTACTCCATGTGCTCCACGTCTCCCCGCTAAAGTGTTTGCTGGGCAAACGCATAGCCTGCGTCAAACCCTCGTGTGCTCTTCTTAAATCATGCATTGTAGCAGTCAAAGTGCGTTAAGATACTTCCCCAGTATTGGGCGCCCAAGGTTGGGCTGGGTCCTACGAGGCCTGCAGCCGACCGGTCGCATGGAAAAAGGAGAAACATGGCTACGTTCTTTCCCGGTGAGTCCCACACGTTTTCGGAGTATCTGCTGGTTCCTGGTTACTCGTCCTCGCAGTGCATCCCCAACAACGTCTCTCTTAAGACGCCGCTAACCCGCTTTAAGCGCGGTGAGAAGCCGGCAATCACCCTGAACATCCCCATGGTTTCCGCCATCATGCAGTCCGTCTCGGGCGTCGATATGGGTGTCGCGCTCGCTACCGAGGGTGGCCTGTCCTTCATTTACGGTTCCCAGAGCGCCGAGTCCGAGGCCGCTATGGTCAAGGCCGTCAAGGATCACAAGGCCGGCTTCGTTCAGTCCGATTCTACGCTGACCCCCGACATGACCATGGAGCAGGTCATCGAGCTCAAGGAGAAGACCGGTCACTCCACTATGCCGGTCACCGACGACGGCACTCCCAAGGGTAAGCTCCTGGGCATCGTCACCAGCCGTGACTATCGCCCCAGCCGCGATGACCACCAGACGAAGGTCTCCGAGTTCATGACCCCGCGTGAGCAGCTCATCGTGGGCGACAAGAACATCAGCCTCAAGGTTGCCAACGACGTCATCTGGGACAACAAGCTCAACGCCCTGCCGATCGTCGACGACAACGATCACCTGATGGGTATTGTCTTCCGCAAGGACTACGACAGCCACAAGACCAACCCCAACGAGCTGCTCGATGGCGACAAGCGCTACATGGTCGGCGCCGGAATCAACACCCGCGACTATGCCGAGCGCGTGCCGCTGCTCATCGAGGCCGGTGCCGACGTTCTGTGCATCGACTCCTCCGAGGGCTTCAGCGAGTGGCAGAAGCGCACCATCGAGTGGATCCGCGCCAACTATGGCGAGGACGTTAAGGTCGGCGCCGGTAACGTCGTCGACGCCGAGGGCTTCCGCTTCCTTGCCGACTGCGGTGCCGACTTCATCAAGGTCGGTATCGGCGGCGGTTCCATCTGCATTACCCGCGAGACCAAGGGCATTGGCCGCGGCCAGGCCACCGCGCTGATCGACGTCTGCCGCGCTCGTGACGAGTACTACGAGGAGACCGGTGTCTACGTGCCCGTGTGCTCCGACGGCGGCATCGTCTACGACTACCACATGACGCTCGCCCTTGCCATGGGTGCCGACTTCATGATGCTGGGCCGCTACTTCGCCCGCTTCGATGAGAGCCCGACCGAGCGCGTCAACGTGAACGGCCAGTACATGAAGGAGTACTGGGGCGAGGGTTCTGCGCGTGCCCGCAACTGGCAGCGCTACGACCTGGGCGGCGCCGCGAAGCTCAGCTTCGTCGAGGGCGGCGACTCCTACGTTCCCTACGCCGGTTCCCTCAAGGACGGCGTGGGCGGCACGCTCTACAAGGTTAAGTCCACGATGTGCAACTGCGGTGCTCTCTCGATCCCCGAGCTCCAGGAAAAGGCACGTCTAACGCTGGTCAGCTCCACCTCCATCGTCGAAGGCGGCGCCCACGACGTAGTCGTCAAGGACTCCCAGCAAAGCGTCAGCTACCGCTAAGCGGCTTTCCCAAGCACCGCACCTTGCCGTTCAAACCGTCGCTCGCGTACCAAAGTACGCGTCGCTCCTCTTTCATGGCAATCTGCGGCACTTGGAAAACCCGACCATGCTTGGGCGGGTAACAATTAGTGGTTGATTCAAAACCACGTTATTTAGATAAAGCGAGATGCGTGCAAGTCGCAGGCATCTCGCTTGTCGTATTTGCTATCATCAGTCAAGTTAACCTTAGGGTCGGTCGGCTTAGCTTTGTTCGCTACAAGTTCCGCACGCAAAGAAGAGCACTAAATGTGCTCTTCGTCTTGCGCAGGACTGTCCGCAGTAGCGAACAAAGCTAAGCCGACCGACCCCAGCTAAGATTAAAGGAGCTGATATGTGCGATTGCACAGATCATAAGGACGAGATTCCTGCCTACGACGCGCAGGCCATCGAGTCCCGGTGGATGAAGGCCTGGGAGGATTCCAACCTCTTTGCCGTCGACACCGACGACAGCAAGCCCAAGAAGTACGTGCTCGAGATGTTCCCGTATCCGTCGGGCGACCTGCACATGGGCCACGCGCGCAACTACACCATCGGCGATGCCATGGCCCGTCAGGCTCGTATGCGCGGCTTTGACGTGCTGCACCCCATCGGCTTTGACGCCTTTGGCCTGCCCGCCGAGAACGCTGCCATCAAGCACAACACACAGGCTGCCGCCTGGACGTATAAGAACATGGACCAGGCGCTCGCCACGATGAAGCGCATGGGCTTCTCCTACGATCTGGATCGCATGGTCAAGACCTGCAGCCCCGACTACTACCGCTGGGGCCAGTGGATCTTTGAGAAGATGTGGGAAAAGGGCCTGGTCTACCGTAAGAAGAACCCGGTCAACTGGTGCCCCACCTGCAAGACCGTTCTGGCCAACGAGCAGGTTACCGAGGGCAAGTGCTGGCGCTGCGGCACCGAGCCCGAGAAGCGCGACCTGGAGCAGTGGTACTACAAGATTACCGAGTACTCTCAGGAGCTGCTCGACGACCTGGAGAAGCTCCCCGGCTGGCCCGAGCGCGTCAAGCAGATGCAGGCTAACTGGATCGGTCGCTCCGAGGGCGCCGAGGTCGACTTTACCCTTTGCGACCAGGATGGCGAGCCCATCGAGGGCGACGAGGGCAAGATCACCGTCTTCACCACGCGTGCCGATACGCTCTTTGGTGTTTCCTTCTTTGTCCTGGCTCCCGAGTACGCCGGTCTGCACGAGCTCGTCGAGGGTACGGAGTACGAGGAGGCCGTCACCAAGATTGTCGAGGACTCCAAGCATATCTCTGCCGTCGAGCGTGCCCAGGGCACCCTCGAGAAGCACGGTGCCTTCACGGGCCGCTATGTGGTAAACCCCGTCAACGGCGAGAAGGTCCCCGTGTGGGTTGCCGATTATGTCGTTGCCGACTACGGTACCGGTGCCGTCATGGCCGTTCCCTGTGGCGACCAGCGCGACTTTGAGTTCGCCCGCAAGTACGACCTGCCGATCGTACCGATCATCCTGGACGATGGCGATCGCGCTGCCGTCGAGGCCAGCGGCGAGACCATCGATACCTTCCATGCCGAGACCGTCGACTGGGATTGCGCTCACGCTGCCGAGGGCACGCTCGTCCAGTCCGGCAAGTACACCGGCATGCGCGGCGGTAAGCACTCCGAGGGCGAGGCTGCCATCGTGGCCGACCTCGAGGCCATGGGCTGCGGTCGTCGCAAGGTCGAGTTCCGTCTGCGCGACTGGCTCATCAGCCGTCAGCGCTATTGGGGCAACCCCATCCCGGTCATCCACTGCGCGCACTGCGGTATTGTGCCCGTGCCCGAGGATCAGCTGCCGGTGACGCTGCCCGAGAACCTGGACCTGGGCGCCGGCGAGACCCTCGCCGAGTGCAAGGAGTTCTACGAGACCACCTGCCCGGTCTGCGGCCGCCCGGCCAAGCGCGAGACCGATACCATGGACACCTTTACCTGCTCCAGCTGGTACTACCTGCGCTATACCGATCCGCATAACACCGAGCTGCCCTTCTCCCGCGAGGCCGCCGATCGTTGGATGCCCGTCGATAACTACATCGGCGGCATCGAGCACGCCATTCTGCACCTGCTCTACAGCCGCTTCTTTACCAAGGCACTGCGCGACCTGGGCCTGCTGAGTGTGGACGAGCCCTTCACTAACCTGCTGTGCCAGGGCATGGTCAAGGACGAGAACGGCGACACCATGTCCAAGTCCAAGGGCAATGTCGTGCCCCCGAGCTCGGTCATCGAGCCCTACGGCGCCGACACCATGCGTTTGGCGATCCTGTTTATCGCCCCGCCCGAGAAGGACTTCGACTGGGATCCCAAGGCCGTTGAGGGCGCCAACCGCTTCATCAAGCGCGCCTGGCGTATCGTTTGGCAGCTCGTCCAGTCCGGCGACGCCAACGTGGCCTTCGACAAGTCCGCACTCGACGAGGTTGCGATGAAGCTCTATCGCGAGCGTCATCGCACCATCGCCAAGTGCACCGAGGACTTCGATCGCGGCCAGTTCAACACCGCCATCTCGGCCGTCATGGAGCTCGTCAACGCGGCGAGCGCCTACCTCAACGCCACCGAGGGTACCGCCCGCGACAAGGCGCTGTGCTACGGCGTGGCTAAGGATATCGTGAGCGTCCTTGCCCCCATCTGTCCGTTCTGGGCCGACGAGCTGTGGCACGAGGCACTCGGCTGCGAGGGCAACGCCTACACCGCCGCCTGGCCCGAGTTCGACCTGGCCGAGTCCGTTGAGGACACGGTGCAGATCGTGGTCCAGGTGCTCGGCAAGGTCCGCGGCCGCGTCGACGTTGCCCGCGATGCCTCCAATGAGGATATGCAGGCTGCCGCCGAGGCCGCCGTCGCCAAGTGGCTCGAGGGCAAGACGGTCGTCAAGGCCATCTGCGTGACCGGTAAGCTGGTCAACCTGGTGGTCAAGTAAGCGCTGCGCGCATAGCTGACATCAAAAAGCGAGGGACGATTCTGCAGGGAGTCGCCCCTCTATTTGGTTAAGGATACTTACGACAACACCCAATTATCCATTTCTTGTGGAGAACCTGTGCTCACGCTGACCTGCGGGTTTGTGTTTTGGTTGCACGTTTGTGCAGGTATTGGTATAGTTTGCTTGCAAATGAAGTTGTAATTGAAAGAAGTGGGGTTTCGGCCCCGCTTCTTTTTTGTATGGATGGAGGTGCCGCAATGGTCAAGACCAAGACCGAACAGGCGATCATCGACGCGCTCGAGGCCGTTGCTCCCCAGCACGATGTCGACATCGTCGACGTCGAGCTCGTGGGTGCCACCAAGGCCCCCTGCGTGCGCGTGCGTATCGAGGGTGCCGAGGGTCAGAGCCTGTCGCTCAATGACGTCACGGCCAACACCAAATGGGTCGGCGATGTGATTGAGGAGCTCGACCCCATCTCTTCGAGCTATACGCTCGAGGTGTCGAGCCCGGGTATGGCGCGCCCGCTGCGCCGCCCGCGTGACTTTGCCCGCTTTGTGGGCGAGAACTGCGAGCTCACCTCCACCGCCACCGAGGGCCGTCGCAAGTACGCCGGCAAGATTGCCGCCGCCACCGAGACGAACGTGACCCTCGAGCTCGAGGACGGCGAGTCCGTCACCCTCGATTTCTCTGATGTTAAAAAGTGCAAGTTGAAGCCCACCTATGACTTCAAGCCCGCGAAGGAAGGAAAGTAAGATGGCAGCATCCGACATGATGTCCGCCCTGATGGAGCTTTGCCAGGAGAAGCACATCGACCAGCTCTACCTGATCGACCGCCTGGAGCAGTCGCTCGCCAAGAGCTATGCCGAGATCCTTCATCTTGAGTGGGGCGCCAAGGTGACCATCGATCGCACCACCGGCAAGATCTACGTCTACCGTCTGGAACCGATTGACGATTCCATGGACGAGGAGGGCAACTTCACCGAGTTCGAGGAGATCGACGTCACTCCCAAGAACACGAGCCGCATCGCCGCCCAGCACGCCAAGGCCGAGATCAACGCCATCGTGCGCAACTCCGCCCGCGAGCAGATCTACGAGGAGTTCTCCGGCCGCATCGGTGACCTCATCAGCGGCACCGTGCTGCAGTCCACACCCGACTTCACGATCGTCAAGATTCGCGAGGGCGTCGAGGCCGAGCTTCCGCACTTCGACCAGCGCCGTTACGAGAACGAGCGCAACGAGCGTCCGATGGGCGAGCGCTACCTGCACAACCAGCACATCAAGGCCGTGATCATCGACGTTCGCGACCCCAACTCCAACCTGCAGCCGGTTCGTGGCGAGCACAGCCGTCCGCCGATTGTCATCTCCCGTACCCACCCCGAGCTCATGCGTCGTCTGTTTGAGCAGGAGGTGCCCGAGATCTATGAGGGCACCGTCCAGATCAAGTCGATCGCCCGCGAGCCCGGCCAGCGCTCCAAGGTCGCCGTCCACTCGCTCGACGATCGCCTGGATCCCGTTGGCGCCTGCGTCGGCCCCAAGGGCAGCCGTGTTCGCGCCGTCGTGGGCGAGCTCCGTGGCGAGCGCGTCGACGTCATCCTGTGGGATGCCGATCCGGCCGTCTACGTCGCCAACGCCCTGTCGCCTGCTAAGGTCACCCGCGTCCTTATCGACGAGGAGAAGGCCTACGCCGGCGTTATCGTGCCCGACGACCAGCTGTCCCTCGCCATCGGCAAGGAGGGCCAGAACGCCCGCCTCGCCGCGCGCCTGACCGGCTGGCACATCGACATCAAGTCCGAGACCCTTGCCGCCGACATCCTCAAGAACGTTCCCGTTCGCGAGGAGCCCGCCGCCGACCTGATCGGTGACGAGGAGGACGACGACGTCCGTCGCTGCGAGTTCGTGTCCGAGGACGGCATCCAGTGCCGCAACCAGGCCCGTCCCGGCTCCCGTTTCTGCGGTGTCCACGACACCGACGCCTTCGATGATGCGGAGGACCTGATCTAGCGCGCGGTCGCGCCGGGCAGGTCCCGGCGCATACCCCACGCTCGTTCAGTCTCTAGGCACCCAAGGTGCCAGAAAGGGTAGGTGAAGTCATATGGCAAAAGTCCGTGTGTCCACCCTGGCCAAAGAGTTCGGCATGACCTCCAAGGAACTGATGGGTCATCTCGCCGAAATGAAGATTCCCGCTAAGTCCGCTTCCTCCGCTCTGGAGGACGCCTACGTCGCTATGGTCCGCAAGCAGCTCGCCTCGGTGATCGAGGCCCGCGCCCAGGAAGTCGAGGCCGCCAAGCAGGCCGAGGAGCAGGCAGCCGCCGCCGAGGAGGCAGCACGCGCTGCCGAGGCCGAGCGCGAGCGCATCGCCGCCGAGAAGGCACGCGAGGAGGAGCGCCGCCAGTTCGCCGCCGCCCAGGCTGCCGAGGAAGCCGCCCGCGCCGAGGCCGAGGCCAAGAAGAAGGCCGAGCAGGAGCGTCTTGCTCGCGAGAAGGAGGAGGCTGCCCGCGAGGCCCAGCGCCGCGCCGTTCCCGCTTCCGACTCCGGTTCGCGCTTCCGTTCGCTGCTCGACCAGATCGCCGCACAGGAGACCGTGCTCAAGGAGAAGAAGGACGCCGAGGCGAAGGCCAAGGCCGAGCGCGCCTCCGAGCGCGGCAACCGTCGTGGCGGCAACAACGACCGTCGCGGTGGCCGTCGTAACGATCGCAACGCCTCCGAGAGCAACTCCGATCGCAACGCCTCCGAGAGCCGTCCGCACAGCCATCGCACCAACGCCAGCAACAACGTCGCTGCCGGCATGGACTTCCCCAACCCCGACAAGCAGGGCAAGGGCAAGAAGCGCAAAGGCGGTCACGGCAACGATGAGGACCACTACAGCCGCATGGCGCGTGAGGCCGAGGAGTACAGCCGCGAGAAGGTGCTCGAGGAGGCCCGCGCCGCCGTCGAGGAGGCCTCTCGCGAGTCCACCGGTCGCCGCAAGAAGCGCAAGGAGAAGCGCGAGCGCGAGGCTGCTAAGGCTCAGGAGGAGCGCAAGATTGAGGAGGCGCTGGCCCAGGGCGTGAACCCCGAGGAACTCGACGCCATCAAGGTCTCCCAGGGCGTTACCGTCCAGGAGCTCGCCGAGGCGCTCGACGTTCCGGCCAACGACATCATCAAGCGCCTGTTCCTGCTAGGCACGCCGCTCACCATGACGCAGTCCATGTCCGACGACCTCGTCGAGCTCGTTGCCGACGACCTTGGCCGTCAGATCAAGATCATCACCCCCGAGGAGGAGAACACCTTCTCGTTCTACGACGATCCCGCCGACCTTAAGCCCCGCGCCCCGGTCGTCACCGTCATGGGTCACGTCGACCACGGCAAGACGAGCCTGCTCGACGCCATCCGTCACACCGGCGTCGCTGCCGGCGAGGCGGGCGGCATTACCCAGGCCATCGGCGCTTCGCAGGTCATGATCAACGACCGCAAGATCACCTTCATCGATACCCCGGGCCACGCCACCTTTACGGCTATGCGTGCCCGCGGCGCCAAGGTGACCGACATCGTCATCCTGATTGTCGCCGCCGACGACGGCGTCATGCCCCAGACCGTCGAGTCGATCAACCACGCCAGGGCCGCCGGTGTTCCCATCGTCGTTGCCGTCAACAAGATCGATAAGCCCGGCGCCAACCCCGACCGCGTGCGCCAGGAGCTCACCGAGTACGGCGTCATCCCCGAGGAGTGGGGCGGACAGAACATGTTCGTCAACATCTCGGCTAAGCAGAAGATCGGCATCGACGACCTGCTCGAGACCGTGCTGCTTCAGGCCGACGTGCTCGAGCTCAAGGCCAACCCCGACACCTTTGCCTCCGGCAACGTCCTCGAGGCCAAGCTCGACAAGGGCCGCGGTTCGGTTGCCACGGTGCTCGTGACCCGCGGTACCCTGCACGTGGGCGATACGCTGGTCGCCGGCCTTACCTACGGCCGCGTTCGCGCCATGCTCGACCCCAAGGGTAACGCCGTCACCGAGGGCGGCCCCTCCGACGCCGTCGAGATCCTGGGCCTGCAGTCCGTCCCCAACGCCGGCGATGAGTTCCGCGTGTTCGA
>CABUTH010000079.1 GCA_902494465.1 uncultured Collinsella sp. | reverse complement strand
GAACCGCCTGGCTGCTCGGGGTGACGGTGCGACGGTGCGTGAGATTCGCTATCGCGAGATCAGCACGGCGGGTGCCGACCTGGGCGAGTTGACCCTTGACGAGGGCGTGGCGTACGAGACGCCGGTGACGCACGAGCGCTTTTTGCAGTGGGTGACGCCGCAGGGCAAAATCGCGGGGTTTTTGCGCCTGTCGCTGCCCGATCGCGCGTTTGTTGCCGCGCATGCGGACGAGTTGCCGACGGCGCCGGACGAGGCGATGATTCGCGAGGTGCACGTGTACGGCATGGCGGCGCGCATGGGAGATCAAGGCCAGGCGGCTCAGCATCATGGACTGGGGCGGTCGCTGGTGGAGCGTGCGTGCCAGATGGCGCGGGACGCGGGCTATGTGCGCATCAACGTGATCAGCGCGATCGGCACGCGTGAGTACTATCGTCATTTGGGTTTTTACGACCATGGCCTTTATCTGCAAAAGGAGCTCTAGATGAACAAGCCGAGTGTTTCTGCTGGTGTCGTTGCCGGCGTTGCCCTGGGAGCCGCGGCACTTGGTGCGGCCGCGGTCGCTGTTCGCGCTGCCTGTCTGCAGGTCGCGAGGACCCGCAATGGGCTGGCGCGTGTAAAGCGCGTGCACGATGAGGGCGGCGACGAAGTTCGCGTATTGGTTCAAGGCGGCGTCTACCAAAGCGCGAGTTACGTTGGCGAGCGCTGGGCGGAGCCCGTCTTTGCGTACTATCGCGCGTTTGACGACGTGTTTGAGGCTGAGGATGCGATGCACGACGCTTATGGTCACGGTATCAGCCGTATGCTTATGCTAGGTGGCGGCGGGTTTGCTTGTCCCAAATATGCGCTGGTGTCGCACGAGGGCTTGCGTATGGACGTTATCGAGTATGACGGAGAGATAACGCGCTTGGCGCGCCGTTGGTTCTACCTGGACGAGCTGGAGCGCGCGGTGGGCGACCGCCTGCGGGTGATTACCGCCGAGGCTCGCTCGTATCTGGGTGTGACGAGCGTGGGTCATCGTCGCTACGACGTGGTCGTGAGCGATTGCTTTGACGGTGCCGAGCCCGTTCGCGAGCTGGCGACGGTTGAGGCGCTGCGCCTGGTGCGAGGCAGCCTGAACCCCGGGGGTATCTACGTGGCCAATATTGTGAGCGCAAACGAGGGGAGCGATGTGACGTTCCTTCGCGACTGCGCCGCCACGGCACTCGAGGTATTCGTCCACGCCTGGGTGGTCCCATGTGGCGATGCGAAGTTCGCCGGCGAGGAAAACTACCTGCTCATCGCCAGCGACGGCGACTACGCCTTTGCCGAAGCCGTGCCCTTCGACACCGACTTCCTCGGCACCGTCCTTCACGACAAGTAAGTCTCCCCGTCCCAAAAAAGACTGGTCTTAGGCGTGGTCGCGCCAGCCGAGAACGCGCTGCTTCATACCCTCGATGTCGAGCACGCCTTCGGCAAAGCCCTTGCGCACGAGCTCTTCGGGAACAAACTCGTCGTAGCGGTCAAAGTAAGGCACCTCGCCAGGATAGACGAGCTCGATGGGATCGAAGTCCTTCTCGGCCTCGGCGGCGAGCACCTCAAAGAACGTCTCCTCGTCGGCCTTCATCTTAAACTGCATAAAGTACGGGCGTGACGGATCGAGCCCGCGAAGGCCCAGCTCAGCGGCGCATTTGATTTTAAGCATGCGCTCGAGTGCTAGGAAGGCGTAGCTGCCCAACCAGGGGAAGAGCACCCAGGTATCGCCGCCCAGGTTGATGAGCGGTTTAGTTCCCGCGCCCGAAATCTCGGCGGTATGACGAGCCTGCGTTAAACGGGCCCGTGCGTTACCCATAAGGTACGGATATGTTGCGTGCTCAGTGAGCGCTTGGCGCATGCGCTCGAGCACATGCGTGTTAATGTCTCCAGGGCAGTCGCCAAAGTAGGCCGGCACCCGGCCCTTGACCTGCGTGGCAAAGACAGTGTGGCGCTTCCAGTCCACTTCCTCGACAATCCAGCAGTGTCCGGCGATGGCGATGCGCTCACCGGGCGGGGGCGGATTAACGATCGTGCCCAGCTCGGCCGATTCGCTCCGGACGGTAAACTCCTCGTTTTCCTGGAACACGGCGTAGAACTTAAAGTTGTTGATGATGCGCTCGCCCGCGAGACCCACGATGAGCCCGCCACCTTCGGTGACCTGGATATGGTCGATCTTAATGAGGTGACGTAGCAGCACACGGTAATCGTCTGCCGAGACACGGTGGAAATAGCTGAGCGTGAGCACGCGCTGGGCAAGTTCGGCCGGCGTGAGCTCGCCGGTGCTGGCGAGGGTCGACATAGTCTGGTGATAGAGCAAGCTGTAGGGGAGACGATCGAGCTCGGGTGGCTCGACCCACTTTTCCTCGCGATAGAGTTGTACGAGCGCGATACCCTGCAGGAGCTTCCAGGGAATGGTTTCGGGCATCATCGTGCGCGGCTCGGGCTCTTCCTCGCGCATGACAAACCACATCTCGGGCGGAAGATCGCGACGGCCTGTGCGCCCCATGCGCTGCAAAAAGGAGCTGACGGTAAACGGCGCGTCAATCTGGAAGGCACGCTCCAGGCGGCCGATATCGATACCGAGCTCCAACGTAGAGGTGGTGACGGTTGTCTGCGCCTGCTCCTCGTCGCGCATGAGCTCCTCGGCCGTCTCGCGCAGCGATGCCGAAAGGTTGCCGTGATGGATGAGAAAGCGGTCGGGCTCGTGCCGGCTCTCGCAGTAGCTGCGCAGCATGGAGCACACGGCCTCTGCCTCCTCGCGCGAGTTGGCAAAGACCAGGCACTTGCGGCCGCGCGTATGCTCAAAGATATAGCCCATATCGGGGTCGGCGTTGTCGGGCGCCGTGTCGGTGGGGCTGAGAAGCGCCTGCTCGGTCGCTCGTGGGATGTCGACTTCGCCCTCGGGGGCCGAGGAAGTGCGACGGTCTTTGGGAGCGGCCTTGCCCCGTGCCTGCTCGCGACGTTGACGGCGTTCCTCCTGTGTAAGCTGTCCGCTGTGGCACATGTCTTGTCCGGATGCGGGCAGCGCCGCGGGCGCCGCCGTCTCAATGCGCTCGCATGCGAGCACCTCGGCTTCTTGTGGACCTGTGCCTACGAATCCTCGTTGCTGAGCCTGGGGGCCCGAGTTGTAGAAGTGCTCCATGGAGATGCGCCACACGCGGCGCGGTTCTTCAAAGCGGGGGATAACGCAGTCGCGCCCCGTTCCCTGCGAGAGAAAGGCGCCCGTGCGCTCGGGGTCGCCGATGGTGGCCGAAAGGCCAATGCGGCGGGGCTGCACGCCTGCCATGCGCGAGAGGCGCTCGATAAGGCAGAGCGTCTGCCCGCCGCGGTCGCCGCGCATGAGCGAATGGACTTCGTCGATAACCACATAGCGCAGGTCGCAAAACATGCGCGGGATCGCCATGTGCTTATGGATCAGGAGCGCCTCGAGCGACTCGGGCGTAATCTGTAGGATGCCGCTCGGTTTTTTGATGAGTTTGGCCTTGTGTGATTGCGAGACATCGCCATGCCAGTGCCAGACGGGGATATCGGCTTCTTCGCACAGGTCGTTGAGGCGGACGAATTGGTCGTTGATGAGCGCCTTGAGGGGGCCAACGTAGAGGGCGCCCACGCTTGCGGGCGGGTTTTCCCAAAACTCGGTCAGGATGGGAAAGAAGGCTGCCTCGGTTTTGCCGGAAGCCGTGGATGCCGTCAGGAGCACATTGTCCTGTGTGTTGAAGATGGCATCTGCCGCCGCAACCTGGATAGAGCGCAAGCTCTCCCAATCGTGGGAGTAGATGAAGTCTTGGATAAACGGGGCGTAGCGGTCAAAGGCGTTCACGGGGCCTCCTTTCAACAACGAATTTTTCAACGCGGCTGGCAACGGCTTGCTGCATTACTGCTTCAACGTTTGCCCAGATAAAACCTGCCAAAATAAACCTGTCCCTTTTTGGTAGGTTAGATGGTGAACTCGGCGAAGTTGCGGTCGCCGCCTGCGGTGCCGGTGTCGCCTGTTGCGGCTGCCGGCGCCAGCGCGTCGCCGCCGACGCTTTGCAGCAGCTCGGCCACATTTGCATCGGGGTTCTGACACAGGATATCGAGCAGCTCGATAAAGTCACGGATAACCTCACGCGGCGTCAAGTGCGTATCGGCTCCCACGCGGCCGAACTCAATCTTGAGAAAGTCCACCAAGTCGTTTTCGGCAAGCGTGGGCGTCCAGCCAAAGTAGCCGGCATGGATCTGCATGAGTTTTTCGATGAGCACCAGCAACTCCTCATAGGTGAGTGACTGCAGGCGGATGATGGGCGCGAGCATGTCCTTGAGGTCTTCGCGCGCAAAGCGGCCCAGAGCGAGTCGGCTGCGCAGGGCCTCGTAGGAGAACACGCCGCGGCGGCGGTCTTCGATGGAGGTTGGCGTGCCGCCCATGATCATGCCCAGGTACTGCGCCTTGCCCTGGAGCGTGTCGTTGTACATGGTCAGGATCTTCTCGTAGTTGTATTGGCGCGTGATGGCGTTGGGAATCTTATACAGATTCACGAGTTCGTCGATGAGCACCAGCATGCCCTTGTAGCCGCTGCAGACCAAAAAGCGCGCAATGAGCTTAACGTAGTCGTACCAGTCGTCATCGCTGATGATGGTCGAGGAGCCCAGCTCGGCGCGAGCCTCGCTCTTGGTGCGGTATTCGCCGCGAATCCATTTGGTCACGCGGCTCATGGCCTCTTCGTCGCCCTCGGATACGGCCGTGCGATAGCGGCGAAGCATGCGGGTGAAGTCGAAGCCGTGGACCATCTCTTCGAGCGGGGCCAGTTGGGCATTAACGACAGACTCGTCGGCGTCGGTACACGAGGCGACCCAGCGATCCAGAATAAGGTTGAGCGCACCGCCCTCGGGGCGCGTCTTGGTCGATATATTGCGGATGAGCTCGCGGTAGGTGGCAAGGCCCTGTCCCTGACCGCCCTGCAGGCGGCGCTCGGGCGACAGGTCGGCATCAGCGACGACGAATCCCTCGCCCATGGCGTGCGTGCGGATAGTCTGGAGCAAAAAGCTCTTGCCGGCGCCGTAACGACCGACCAGAAAGCGGAAGCTCGCGCCACCGTCGGCGATGAGACTCAGATCGGTGAGCAGGGCGCGGATCTCGACCTCGCGCCCTACGGTGATGTAAGGAAGGCCGATGCGCGGGACCACGCCGCCCTTGAGCGAGTTGAGAATGACGGCAGCGACGCGCTTGGGCACGCGAGGTGCTGCGGATGCGGTATCACTCATGGTCTAGATATCCTCTCACGTCTGCTTCGTAGTCCTCGATAATCTGCGGCCCTGCCGCGCTAAATTCAATTACGGTGTCGCCCACCAGGTCAAAGAGCGCCTCGTTGATGGTATCGACGAGCATGTCCTCGCTCTGCTCCGATTGCACTACCGCCGATTCCGCCTGTACTGCGTTGTGCTCGAGCAGCGCGCGGAGATAGGCGTCTGCGGCGGGCGCGAGTTCGTTCGTGGCGTCAGCGGGCGTAGCAGCTGCGAACGCGGGCGTCGGCGCGAGAAGCGGTGCCACGACACCAAACTGTTCGGTGGATATGGTCGGCTCGTCGGACTCGTCCTGCCCTGCAGCCGCGACCGCCTCGACCGTCGCGTCGGCTACGGGCTCGGCTTCCGGTTGCCCTGAGTCCGCTGCCTCGGCTTCTGCGGACGCGCCGTCCTCGCGTTCCTCGTCGATCAAAAGCGCTTCGCGCGTTTGTGCGGCAGCGCTCCGAATGTGCCCCAGCTGGCTCAAATCGATATCGATCTTGACGGGCTGGTGTGCGGCGTCCCACGAAAGCCATGCCACAATCTCGTCATCGATAATCTTGGCCAGATATTTGGGGACCTTTTCTTCCTTCAGGGGATGGGCAGGGTCCAGGGCCAGGCGCAGGCGTTGGTCGCAGGCGCGCATCATCTCGCCAAGTTTGCTGCTCTTTTGTCTGCTGCCGTGAATCCGCATGCATTCCCAAAAACCGTTTTGGCAACGGTAGATATGGATGGGGTCCAGACGGTATTCGCAGTCCTCGTGGCGCTCGGGCGCAAAGAATACGGCCGAGGCAAACATGGTGTAGGGCATGGCCGTCTCCTCCCCAAATAAGCTTGCCACGATGCCGGTCTTTCGGTGCGTGTCATAGTAGCGCGCCATGCGGACATACACGGCGCACGCCACGTGGCGCAGATCGCGGTGGTGGCTGCGGTCGAGCCGCGAGCTACTTAGGTTGTACGTGGAGAGGGCGTTGATGGCGGCCATGAGTCGCTCCTCGCGCACCTCATCGGGCGGAAGGGGGAGCGTGGGCTCGGAGGTTTTGCGACGCTTAGGGGTCTGGCCGGACGGTGCCGGTGCCGGTACAAGGTCTCGTGCCGCGCGCCGCAGTTCGATAAGGGCGTTATCGAACATGACGGTTTTAGAGTCGCGAAGCAGCTTGGGGTCGAGCCCGTGGAACACGGCGTAATCTTGCAGCCACACGCGCGCAAACCGGTCGATGCCGGGCTCGAAGGCGCGATAGACATCCCAAAAAGCCTTGATCTTGTTAAAACCATCGAGTGGATTATCTGCGCCAATGCCGCAGATCAGCTCATAGAGATAC
Source organism: uncultured Collinsella sp. (assembly GCA_902494465.1). Lineage (GTDB taxonomy): Bacteria > Actinomycetota > Coriobacteriia > Coriobacteriales > Coriobacteriaceae > Collinsella. The sequence goes on along the minus strand of CABUTH010000079.1, from coordinate 2,230 downwards.
AGAAAGGCAAAGGACGTAGACGTTTCCTCGACGGTTCCGCGGCGCACTTGGGCACGCCAGGTAAAGTAGCCGCGCAGTTGCCGGTCGCTCATGGCGTTGTAGGTGGGAAAGTACGACTTAAAGGTGCCGTTGTAGGGACAGTCGTCCTCAAAGTCAGCCATCAGCAGGCCCTGGCGGTAAAAAAGCTCGGCTTCCGAAAGCCAGCGGCCCGCACCGCCCTTGGGGTCATCCTGCCAGCGCGATATCTCGCGCATTTTACGGTACTGGTCGGGGAGGAAATTCTGCATCTGTCGGCCGGTTTTGAGAATCGGCTCGTCTGCGTAGGTTTCGTTTGAGAAGCGGGCGGACTGATGGGTCCGGGCCTCGGCCATAATGCGCTCGATGAGCATCTTGATGTCCTGGTCGGCCACCGCTCCTCCTCTCGAACGCAGCTACGGTGACCTCATATCATAGCACAGCATCAAACAGATGTTCGTGATACCGCTGCGTTGATAGATTTAGAACAGGAGGGCGTAGATGATGGCGATGACAACGGAGGGAAGCATATTGGCCGTGCGGAAGGTCTGAGGACGGATGAGGTTGACGCCGACGCAGAAGATGAGCATGGAGCCTACGAGCGAAAGGCTGTTGAGGGCAGCTGTGGTCATGATGGGGGAGAGCGCGCCGGCAAACAACGTGATCGTCCCCTGGAACACGGCGACGGGCAGGGCGGAGAAGATGCAGCCGCGGCCAAGCGAGGCCGTCATGGTGCAGACGATGATGCAGTCCAGTGCGCCCTTGAGGGCAAGCGTTGACCAGTCGCCGAGCAGGCCGTCCTGGATCGATCCCACAATGGCCATGGCGCCGATGCACACGGTGAGTGAAGTCGAGACAAAAGCGTTGGTGAACTCGTTATCGCCCTCACTGCCAGTCTTGCGCTTGAGCCATTCGCCAAGGTTCTCGATGGCGGCCTCCAAGTTGATGGCCTCGCCGATGAGCGAACCGAGCGCAAATGAGACGATGAGCATGGTGGTACCGGTGGTCGCTAGCGCCTTTCCATCGATAAGGAGCATCTTTTGCATGGTGCCGCCCAGGCCGATAAACAGGACGCACAGCCCCGATGCTTTCATGAGCGTGTCTTGGATGCGCGGTGTAATGGAGCGGCCGCCCGCTAATCCCAAAAGACCGCCCGCAACTAAAAGCGTAACGTTGATGATTGTTCCCAAGCCCGGCATGAGCCCTCCTGTATTGATGCCAACGTGGCAATCGTAGCAGAACGAAATGCGAGGCACATCGCGACTCATCTAATACGTTATATAAGTGGTATTAGGAATGATGCGCAGCATTTAAGCCTCAGGTGGTTGTCGGGACATAGGGATAGTAGTCAAAGCGCAGTGTCATAAGCCGCTGTGGGGATTCAATAGCCGCGGCGATGATATTGGCATCGCGGGCACGATCAAACCCTTCGAGTTCGATCTGATACGAGACGTCTTGCATAATGTCCAGACGTCGCCAGGCTAGAAGTGTGTCGCCATCGAATTCCAAGGTCTTGCCTCCGTCTGGGGCAACGGCGTATAGACGCAGTTTAGCGGTGGTTGCAGGGTCGACAACCGTGACCTTTTTAATTTCGTTTCGAGTATTCTTGGCGCCCAACAAGGTGAGCAGTGTTGGGGCCACGACCTCGCCTGATGGCAAAAAGACGACTTCGATGGATTCGGGAAATGCGATGATGGCCGACTTGCGGACGGGCTGATTGGCGGCGGCAACTTCGATGTTTGCAGCATCGATGACCTCTGTGTGGTCGAGGGCGGCAAGCACGCAGCAGTTACCTTCATCGATCTCCTGAGGATCAGCAAGCCCCAGACTGTCCGCGAGCTCGGGATCGTTTGGATCGGCAGCGGGCTCATTCGGTGCTTCGAAAGAAGCTGGGACGCTGTTTGTCGGCGACGGCGTGTCGCCCGCACCCGCTTCTTTGTCCGTGCTCCCTTCTTGTATGGTTGCGTTGATGGGTTCGTCGTTTGAGGGGAGCGTCTTGGCGTCAAGCGCGGAGGGGAGAATTCCGATGGCTCCGGATCCGTTCCACTCCATTTCGAGAAGCGCCGGGTCGGCAAGAATGCGTTGCCTGCTTTGCGCGTGGGCATCGATTTCAATAGGGCCTGCCTCTATCCCTCGTATAAGGCTGAGTGATCCGGCTGACTTCTCGAAATGAGCGTCTGTGTCTTTGGTGCTGACGGCGTAGAACAGCAGGGAT
>CABUTH010000078.1 GCA_902494465.1 uncultured Collinsella sp. | reverse complement strand
TTCTGTTCGCGGCGTGACAGGCGCTCCGTTACGTCCAGAATTCGCTCACGCGGAGTGACCTGGCCGGTGTAGCGCTCAACGGCTTGCGCCGCCTGGGCCACGAGCATCAGCAGGCCGCCGATGCAGGGGATGCCGCGGCGCTCGGCCTCGAGCATGAGTCCCGTGCGTGCAGGGTTGTAGACAATGTCGATGACGCCCTCGAGCGCATCGAGCCCCTCGAGCGTGCAAGGCGCGTCGGGACAGTGGGGGAACATGCCGGCGGGCGTGCAGTTGACGAGCAACGCGGCGTCGGACTGCTGCGCGATGTTGTCGTAGTTGACTTCGCTCGTGCGGCCGACCGGCACGACGATGGCGCCCAGGTCGCCGAGCACCATGCTGGCAGTGGTGCCGGCGCCACCGGTGGCACCGAGCACGAGGGCCTTCTTGCCGGCAACCTCTACGCCCAACTCCTCGACCAGACACTGAAAACCAAAGTAGTCGGTGTTGTCGCCGCGCAGGCGGCCGTCGGGCAGACGCGTGATGGTGTTGACGTTGCCCATGCGTTCGGCGAGCGGACTCAGCTCGTCCAGGTACTCCATGACGGTGCGCTTGTAGGGGATGGTAACATTGGTGCCCTCCCACTCGTCGCCCGTCATAAAAGCCTGGAGGTCCTCGGGCTCGCGTTCAAAACGCACATACTCTAGCCCCGCCAGCTCCTTGTAGATGGTCGGGGTGTAGCTGTGGCCCAGCACGCGGCCCAGCACGCCGTAGGGGCGGGGTGCGGCGACATCGGTCATCTAGAGCACCTCCGTGTAACTGCCAAAGTAGGTGAAGCTCTCGCACACGTCGTTGATGGAATCGAGCAGGTCATCGAGGGCCTTGCTGCCAAAGGGGCAGTCCAGGTCAAAGTAGAACATAAACTCAAAGTCGTGCCCGGGGATGGGGCGGCTCTCGAGCTTGATGAGGTTGATATTGAGCGCGTAGAAGCGCTCGAGTACGCGATAGAGTGCGCCCGGCTCGTTGGCCGTGGTAATCATGAGCGAGGTGCGGTTGGCGCCGGGGTAGACGCGTGGCTCGCGGCTGATGACGACAAAGCGCGTGTAGTTGTTGTCCGAGTCCTGGATATTGGGCTCCAGTACCTCCAGGCCGTAGAGTGCCGCGCAGCTGCGCGATGCGATGGCGGCAACATCGGTGCGCTCGGAGCTGGCGACCATCTCGGCCGACATGGCCGTGTTGGGGTACTTAGTGGCGTGCAGGTCGTGCGCCTCGATAAAGCCGGCGCATTGGGCAATGGCCTGGCCGTGGCTGTAGGCCTCGTGCACGTCCGCAAGCTTGGTGCCGGGCTTGACGAGCAGGTTGTGGTCGATTTTGAGGCGAAGCGAGCGCACGATGTGGAAGTCGAACTGGGCGAGCAGGTCGTAGACGGCGTTGACCGAGCCGGCGGTGGAGTTTTCGATGGGCAGCACGCCAAACTCGCAGAAGCCGTCGCGCACGGCGCGCATAACGCCCTCGAAAGTCTCGAAGAACGCAATGTCGGGCACGTCGAAGAGCTTGCACGCGGCTATCTGGCTATAGGCACCTTCCACGCCCTGGCAGGCAACGGTGGCCGTTTGAGGGAAGGGCGTGTCGGAGGCTGCAGCCGTGGCGTGGGCCTTTTGCGAGACGGTGATGCCCTTGAGCTCGTTGATGTAGCGCTGCTGCTCGGCCTTGCTCATGCTCATGAGGAGACGGAACAGGGTGATGGTCTGCGCCTCGTAGCGCTCGGGCGCGCGGCTGGCGAGGTTGTTGAGCTTGGAGCGCTCACGGGCGGGGTCGAAGACGGCCTTGCCCATCTCGATTTTTGACTTGGCGACCTCGGTGGCAATGTCCATGCGCTCGACAAAGCTGTTGAGGAGCGTGGTGTCGATGCCATCGATGGCCTGGCGGATGTCAGCAAGGTCCATGGAGACCCCTTTCACGTGTCGGGGGATGTTGAGGGGTGGGTAGTTAGCGCTGGGCGGCGTCTTCGAGGAGGGCGTCCCAGATGGCAAGGGCGGCGGCTGCCTCGGCTACGGGGACAGCTCGGGGGACGATGCAGGGATCGTGGCGGCCGTGGACCGAGAGCTCGGCATTTTCCATAGCGTCCATGTCTACGGTCTGCTGCTCGCGGCCAATCGAGGGCGTCGGCTTTACAGCCATGCGCCACATGACGGGCGCGCCGGTCGAAATACCGCCCAGGATGCCGCCGGCGTTGTTGGACTCGACCTCGATCTCGCCGGTCTCGGCATCGATGCGATACGGATCGTTGTTCTCGCTGCCGCGCATGGCAGCCACGGCAAAGCCCATGCCAAACTCCACGCCCTTTACGGCGGGAATGCCAAACGCGATCTGCGCGATGCGGTTCTCGATGCCGTCGAACATGGGGTCGCCGATGCCTGCGGGAAGCCCGTAAATGCCGCACTCCACGATGCCGCCGATGCTGTCGAGTTCGTCGCGCGCGGCTAGGATCTCCTCGCGCATGCGGCCGGCTGCGGCGGCGTCAATACACGGCAGATCGTTCGTAAGGATCGCCTTGCGGTCGGCCTCGCGATAGACCATATCGTCCATCGGCAGGTCGGAGCTGACGCCGATCTGCGCGCCGTGCGCCATGCCATTAATGCCGCGTGCCTCGAGTGCCTGCAGCGCAATGCCGCCGGCGATGCACAGGGGTGCCGTTAGGCGGCCGGAGAAATGCCCGCCACCGGCGACATCGTGCATGTTGTGATACTTCACGCGCGCAGGGAAGTCCGCATGTCCCGGACGGGGCTTGCGGCGCAGCTCGGAGTAGTCCTTGGAGCGCGTGTTGGTGTTCTCGATAATCGCGGCGATGGGCGCGCCGGTGGTGTGCCCATCGACCACACCGGCGATGATGTGGGTGGCATCGGCCTCGCGGCGCTTGGTCGCGGTCTCGTCGCGGCCGGGGGCGCGACGGTCCAAAAAGGCCTGCAGCTGCTCCTGATCAACGGCAATGCCCGCCGGGACGCCATCGAGCGAGCAGCCGATGGCGGGGGAGTGCGACTGGCCAAAGATGCTCAAATGCAAAACGTTTCCAAAGGTCGAGGACATGCTATTCCTCCTCGAGTGTGACCTTGCCGCGCAGCAGGCGGTAGTGGTCGAAGAAATCGGGATAGGACTTGTTGACCGCCTCGGCGCCGTGGATCACGACCTCGCCGGTGGCGCGGCTCGCGGCGATAGCGGCCATCATGGCGATGCGATGGTCGTTGTGCGAATCGACCTCGCCGCCGGTGAAGGCATCGACACCCTTGATGATGAGGTCGTCGCCGGCAATGCGTACCTGCGCGCCCAGCGCGGTGAGCTCGCGGGTGGTCGTGACCAGGCGGTCGGATTCCTTGATGCGCAGACGGGCGCAATCGCGGATAAAGGTGCGGCCCTGCGCCAGCGAGGCTACGGCCGAGATGACGGGCACCAGGTCGGGAATGTCGTGGGCGCTCATCTCAAAGCCGGCGAGCTTGTCGGACTGCACGGTGGCGGCGTTGGTGGAGCGTACGATGCGGGCGCCAAAGCGCGAAAGCGCGGCAAGCACGTTGCGGTCGCCCTGTGCGGAGCTCAGGGATACACCCTCGACGGTGATGGGGTCGGTGCCGATGGCGCCGGCACACAGCCAAAAGGCAGCGTTGGACCAGTCACCCTCGACGGCTACGCTGCCGGGCGTGCGGTACGAGCCGCTGCTCACGCGGAAGTTCGTGACCTCGGGCTGGCCGTCCTTGGCCGGAATACGCTCGACGTTGACCTCGACGCCAAAGGCCTTCATGGCCTGGATCGTCAGGTTGATGTAGGGACGGCTCTCAATGAGGCCGGTTACCTGCACGCAGGAGGGCTGGGCCAGCAGCGGGGCTGCCAGCAGAAGGCCGGAGATATATTGCGAGCTCACGTTGCCCGGAAGCACAAAGGTGCCCGGGCGCATGCGTCCGCTCGTCTTGAGCGGAAAACCGCCCAGGCCCTGTAGGTCGCAGCCGGCGGCGATGATCTCGTCCGAGAGCGGGGACAGCGGGCGGGCGCCCAAGCGTCCCTGACCCACAAAGGTTGCTTCTGCGCCCAGCGCGCAGGCGACGGGTAACATAAAGCGGAGCGTGGATCCGCTTTCACCGCAGTCAAGCGTGCCGCCGGCACGGGCCTTGAGCAGGCCAAATTCAACACTCTTCATGGTGGGGTGGACCTGGAAGCCGTCCTCGACGGTCTCGATGCGGGCGCCGAGCGCCGTAAGGCAGCGCACCGTGGCCTCGATGTCGGCGCAGGTGGTGTTGCAGGTGACGTGCGTCTCGCCGTTGGCAAGCGCAGCGCAGATGATGAGGCGATGCGCCATCGACTTGGACGCGATGGCGGGAACGGTGCCCTTGAGCGGGGACGGGGTGATGCGGGCTAGCATGCGGATGCGTCTCCCTTCTGGCCGAGGCCCTCGGCAATGAGTTCGTGGAAAGTGGAAAGTGGTGTGCGGTCGATGCTGCAGCGGCCAATGCCGTGCGGAATCACCAGGTCGATGGTGTCGCCCGCGCGCTTCTTGTCGTGGAGCGCCTCGGCAAAGACGGCATCGGCATCTAGGTCGCAGCGGGTCTTGAGGCCATGGCGGGCACAGAGTTCCTCAATACGACCGGGCAGTGCGGTATCGCAAACGCCGTGCAGGGCCGCGGCGCGCGTGATGATGCCCATGCCGATCGACACGCAGTTGCCGTGTCCGAGCTCAAAGTGCTCGCAGGCCTCGACGGCGTGTCCGGCGCTGTGTCCAAAGTTGAGGAGCTTGCGTTGGTTGGTTTCGCGCTCGTCGGCGACGACCACGGCGCGCTTGATGTCGATATTGCGGGCGATGATGAGCGCTACGCGGGCCACGTCGCGGTTGAGCAGCTCCAGCGTGAGCGGGGTCTTCTCCAGCTCGGCGAAGAGCTCCGGGTCGGCGATCACGGCGTGCTTGACGACCTCGCCGCAGCCGTCAGCGAACTGCTCGGGCGTGAGGGTCGCCAGGCACCCCACGTCGGCGATAACCACGCTCGGCTGCCAAAAGGCGCCGGCCAAGTTCTTGCCGGCAGCCAGGTCGATGGCGGTCTTGCCTCCCACCGACGAATCCACCATGGCGAGCAGGCTCGTGGGGATCTGCACAAACTTGCAGCCGCGCATGTAGGTGGCGGCCACAAAGCCCGCCACGTCGCCCACGACACCGCCGCCGAGTGCCACGATCACGTCGGAGCGCGAAAGCTCGTGCTCGGCCACAAACTCCAAAATGGCAACATAGGTTTCGGCGCGCTTATGGGCCTCGCCGGCCTCGAAGGTGCAGATGCTCACCTCGTAGCCTGACGCCTCCAGGCTCTGCTTAACGGGCATCTGGTAGAGGGGGCCCACGTTGGTGTCCGTCACGATGACGGCCTTGGTGCCGCCGGCTGTGGCGCGGACGAGCGGGCCTGCCTGCTCCAGCAAAAACGTGCCCACATGCACCTGGTAGGGGCGTGCGGTGTCGATATCGATGGTAATCGCCATAAGCTTCGGTCCTTTCGACCTGGCGTGATGGGTGGTCTAGTGGGAGGCCTCGTCGTCGAGTGCACGCTTAATGCGGTCGCCCTCGGCAAGGAGGTTCTCCAGATAGCGCTGGTCGCGGTCCTTGAGCGCACGGCTGTAGGCGCCAAGCGATTCGATCAGATGGTCGATCTCGAAGGCGAGCGCGTCGGCGTCGTCGATCATGAGCTCTGACCACATTTGCGGGTTGAGGTGCGCCACGCGGGTGAGATCGCGGTAGCTACCGGCCGAAAAGCCGTGGTGGACCTGGGCAGTGGGGCTTTTGACGTAGGCGTTGGAGACGACGTGCGCGAGCTGGCTCGTAAAGGCGATGACGCGGTCGTGCTCGGCGGCGCTCGTTACGCTGAACTTGCCAAAGCCCAGGGGACGCACCATCTCGCGCACCTGGCCCAAAAGCTCCAGCTTGAGCGCATCGTCCACTGCGGGCGGCACGAGCACGAGTGGCGCGCCCTGGAACAGGTCGGCGCGGGAGTGCGCATAGCCCGAGTACTGCGTGCCCGCCATGGGGTGCGCGCCCACAAAGTAAAAGCCGTGCTCGCGGGCAAGCTCAAAGGCGCGCTCGCACACGATGCCCTTGACGCCCACCGTGTCGATCACCACGGGGCCCATGATGGCCTCGGTATCGGTGGCGTCGGCGAGTGCCTGGGCGTGTGCCTCGAGCCACTCGATGCAGGCTTCGGGGTAGCAAGCCAGGACGATGATGTCGCATTCGCCGAGCGTCTCGTCGTTGAGCTCGCCGGCAACGGTGCCCATGCTGGCGGCCGTCATGACATCGTCATCGGGATCCCAGGCCAGCACGCGGACGCCCGCCTGCGCATAGCCGCGGGCAAAGCTGCCGCCGATGAGGCCAAGGCCGACGATACCGGCACACTTGGGGCCGCCCTGGTTAACGCCCGCGTTTCTTACCGTACCCATGGGCTACTCCATAGTCTCTTGGCAGACAACCTCGCGGATGGCGCGGATGCGGCGCATGGTGTCGTCGAACTGGTCGGGGGTGAGGGCCTGAGCGCCGTCGGACCATGCGCGGCTGGGCTCGTCGTGGACCTCGATCTCCAGACCGTTGGCGCCACAAGCGGTCGCCGCGAGCGCCATGGGCTCAACATAGCGGGTGTAGCCGGTGGCGTGGCTGGGGTCGGCGACGACGGGCAGGTGCGACAGGTGGTGCAGCACCGGCACGGCGTTGAGGTCGAATGTGTTGCGAGAACGGGACTAGAAGCAGCGGATGCCGCGATCGAACAGGATGACGTTGTCGTTGCCCTCGCTCATGATGTACTCGGCGGCCATGAGCAGCTCATCGATCGTTCCGGACATGCCGCGCTTAAGCAAGATCGGAGTCTTGGTCTTGCCGACCTCTTTGAGCAGAGGGAAGTTCTGGGCGTTGCGGGCACCGATCTGCATGACGTCGATCTTCTTGTCCAGGAAGACCTGCACGTCGCGCGGGTCCATGATCTCGGTGACGATCGGCATGTCGAGCTCGGCAGACGCCTCGCACAGCAGGTCCAGACCGGCGGGGCCCATGCCCTGGTAGGCGTACGGGGAAGTGCGGGGCTTGTAGGCACCGCCGCGCAGCATCGTGGCACCGGCGGCCTTCACGCGGCGGGCGATGCGGATGAGGTTCTCGCCCTCGACGGAGCACGGGCCGGCGATGACCTGGAACTGATCGCCGCCGATCTTGACGCCGTGACCGCAGTCGATGACGGAGTCTTCGGGGTGGAACTTGCGGTTGGCGCGCTTGAACGGCTCGGAGACGCGCTGCACGCGCTCGACGACGTCCATGGACTCGAGCAGGAACGGGTCGATCTTGGTCGTATCGCCCACCAGGCCGATGATCGTCTCGTTCTCGCCGCGCGAGACGTCGGTCTTCAGGCCCTTTTTCTCAATCCAGCTGACGATATGGCTGACGGCCTCGTCGCTGGCGCTCTGCTTTAAAATTGCAATCATGGTGCGCCTCTCATCTCGGTGGATAACCCTTGCAAAAACGGCCCGCATCGCGAGCCGTGTATATATGGTGCATGAGAGTTTATACTATCTGATTCGCTTTTGCCTTCTAAAGTGAGCCGTTGCGCCGCGTCTTCCTCGGAATTGCAAAGCTTTTTCTTTTATTTTGATAGCCCGTGGTGCACTTGGGTATAATGCCAAACGTTGGCCCTATTAGCTCAGGGGATTAGAGCGTCTGCCTCCGGAGCAGAAGGCCGTTGGTTCGAATCCAACATGGGGCACCATCGAACGTAAGACCGTCCGAACCTCGCATGGTCCGGGCGGTTTTTCTTATAACCGACGCGACGTGATGGGACGTGGTATGGCAGCAACGGATATCGAGCGCGGACTTTCGACCGCCGAGGTCAAGGAGCGCATCGCCGCCGGTAAGATCAACCGCAACATGGAGCTCAAGACCAAGTCGGTCCGCGAGCTCATCATCGAGAACCTCTGCACGCTGTTCAATTTGATCAACGTGATCTTGGCGTTCCTAGTCATTTTGACCGGTTCGTTTAAGAACCTGACGTTCCTGTTCGTGGTGTTCCTCAATACCGCCATCGGCGTCATCCAGTCCATGCGCTCCAAGAAGATGGTCGATAAGCTCACGCTTTTGACCTCTAAGAAGGCCATCGCGGTGCGCGACGGTGCCGAGGTGGAACTCGACCTGGACCAGATCGTGCTCGACGACATCATTCGTCTGGGGCGCGGTGACCAGATTCCGGCCGACGCCGTGGTGGTGTCGGGCGAGGCGCTCGTGAACGAGAACCTGCTGACCGGCGAGAGCGACCTTATTAAGAAACAGCCCGGTTCCGAGCTCATGAGCGGCAGCTTTATCGACTCGGGCCTGCTGCGCGCCCGCGTGATCCATGTCGGCGCCGACAACTACGTGGCCAAAATTAATAACGAGGCCAAGTACGTCAAAAAGGTCAATTCCGAGATCATGAACGCGCTTAACGCCATCGTGCGCTTTGCGAGCATCATCATGATCCCGCTCGGTTTGGCGTTGTTTGCCTCGAGCGTGAGCGAGCTTTGGGATGCCGCGGGAACCCCGAGCGATAGCGCGCTTTCGTGGTGCTTCTCCGAGCTGTTGGCTGGTCATGTGCCTTCGTCGGCGCTGCTGTCCACGGTGGGCGCCCTGCTGGGCATGATCCCGCAAGGCCTGGTACTGCTGACCTCGTCGGTGCTCGCCATCGCCACGGTGCGCCTGGCCCGCCGCAAGGTGCTGGCGCAGCAGCTCTACTGCATCGAGACGCTCGCGCGCGTCGACGTGCTGTGCCTGGACAAGACGGGCACCATCACGTCGGGTCGCATGGAGGTCGAGGGTACGTATCCGCTGCCGGTTGAGGGCTTTGGCATGGGCGCGGGGGAGGGCGACGCCGCCGTTCCCGTCGATACCACGGTACTCGATTTTGCGCTGGCTAACGTGGCGCGTGCGACTTCGGCCGATGCCAACGAGACCTGCCAGGCACTGCTCAACTATTACGCCGATCG
>CABUTH010000077.1 GCA_902494465.1 uncultured Collinsella sp. | reverse complement strand
TGCGCTGCCGCGGGCGGAATGCGGCCGCCGGCAGCCAGTGCGTCGAAGCTCTCGAGCGTAAAGTAGCCGTGGACGTAGGTCTTTGCCTCGTTTGCCCAATCGACCAGCTGCTTGGCGGTCAGTCCCGCCGAACGCTGGCGCACGGCCTCGAGCGCCAAGAGCGCGCCGGTCGCGCAGGGCAGAGCGTTGTCGACCACGTACAGCTCAAAGTTGGGATACTCGGCGCGCACGGCATCTGCCGCCTGGCACGCGGAGTTGTAGCTCGACGACAGCGCCGAGGTAAAGCACAGGTAGACCGTGGGCGTACCCTCTTTGGCGCACTCGGTAAAGAACTCGATATAGCGACCGAGCGACACAGCCGAGGTGGACACGCGGGCACCGGCGCGCATGCGGTCGTAGAACTCCTTGGGTGTGATGCTCGACCAGATGTCGTCCGTGCGCTCTTCGCCATCGATGATAAAGGGGAAGCCCAAGATATCGACATCGAGGTTCGCGGCGACCTCGGGGCTAAAGTCGCAGCAGGTATCGACGACGATGCGGCAGCGGTCAGAATGGCCGGTAGATGCAGCCTTGTCCATCAAAGCGACTCCTTACGTAAAAAAGGCGGCCACCCGCATGGGATGGCCGCCAACCGTTAACTCATGCAAGTTAACGTATTTTACTCGTCAAGTGTTTCGATGCGGGGCTTGATGATGCCATATCCACCATTCTTACGGTGATACACCACATTGATAAGGCCGGTCGTCGCGTTCTCGAACACATAGAAGTCGTGGCCGAGCAGATCGGTCTGCACCAGCGCCTGCTCCTCAGTCATCGGGGTGACGTCGATAACCTTCTCGCGGACGAGCAGGTCGTCCTCTTCCTCGGGCAGCAGCAGGTCGGCCAGATCCTCGACGCGCTCGACCGGTGCGACATCCGCTGCGCTGGCACCGCCCTGGCGGTTGTCCACGACCTTGGTCTTGAACTTGCGCAGCTGGCGGGTGACCTTATCGGCGGAGAGGTCGATGGCGGCGTACATATCTGCACCGTGCTCGGCAACGCGAATCACCGAACCGCGGGCACGAACCGTAACCTCGACGATTGCCGGGTTGGGGTTCGAGGGGTTCTTCTCATAGCGAAGTACAACGTCGACCGTCATGGGCTCGATATCGAAAACCTTGAGCGCCTCGCCGATCTTCTCATCCACATGCGCACGCAGAGCATCGGTTACCGTCGTCTTGCGTCCAGAAACCTTGATATCCATACGTGGCTCCAATCTGCCTCGGGGACTTACTGTACTGGCTATGTACCCATTGCCGTGCATTTAATCACGCGGATTCCTAAAGACCCGAATAACGATTGCTTGATACCGCATACCGAAGTCTCGCACTTTTCTGTGGCAAAGTGCGCTATAGGAGGGCGTCGGAGACTTTGTATTTGGTCCCGAAAATTGGCTTTGACCTGCTGGTTTTATAGGGATGAAAAAGCCGGGCTCCCCTATTGGGGAAGCCCGGCAGTGCGTGTTGAAACCGTGAAGAGGTGTCCTTTCCAACGTATAGGAGACACCACCCCTAGCAATAACTAGCTATTGAGTTTGTTAATGTCGTCGTCGGTGATGGTGTCTTCCTGGCTGGACGATTTGTCCTCGGAGGATGCGGTCTCATTGTTGGAATCGGAGGACTCGCTGCCGGGGGACGTGGTCTCACTGGACTCAGAGTCGCCCGGCTGCACGTTAGCGCCCGAAACCGTCTTAGTGGTGAGGTCGTAGGGAATCTGGCCGTACCAGACGCAGTGAACCGCCTCGAGCGTGCCGTCGACCGTGATGTCGTCGAGGGCATCACTCACGGCACGGCACAGTTCGTCATTGGACGAGAGGCCCGCAACACCAAGCGTCGAGGGCGCCTCGAGCGCACCGACATAGGAGACCTCGCTCATCAGGCGTGCAAGATAGCCGCCGGCTGTGGAGTCGCAGATCACATAGTCGACCTCGCCGGACTCGAGCGCCTCAAAGCACTCGTTGATGTTGGAGTAGGTCTTTTGGTTGGCGGTAATGCTCTGCTTGGCAAGCGCCTCCTGCGAGGCCGAGGACATCTGGACACCCAGAGTAGACGTGTTAAGGGTATCGGTGGAAACGCTTAGCGACCCACCATCGCTGGTTTTACCGAACACGGAAGCGGCATCGTACAGGCAGGTGCCGAGCGAGCTAACGTCCCCGTCCGTGGAGTTGATCTCGCCGATAAAGATATCAGCCTTTTTGTCGCCGAGCGCGGAACCTGCCGAGGACGCATCGACAAAGGCGACCTTAAGGCCCATGCGGCTTGCGAGGGCGCGGGCGGCGTCAACTGCGTAGCCCGTGAGGTTGCCATCGGCGCCCTGCATGGCCTGCGGGGCATCGGAAGTGTCGAGGGCGACCGTAAGGGTACCGGGGGTGACCAGGGCATCGTCCGACACCGTAGGGGTGACGGTCTCGCGCTCGATCTGGTCGATCGTAGGCGTCGTGAACGTGGACAGCGGGTTGAATGCGCATCCGCTCAGACCCAATACGGCGATGACCGCCGCGGTCCCAGCGCCCAACCGAGCCGCGTGCATCAAGCTGCCCCTCACCATGTCCACTACCCTGCCTTCTGTGTCGTATACAATCCGTGCGTTGCGCGGAATATCAGGTTGTTCCCACCAGCTGACCTGGTATTTGACCCCACACTTGCGCACCGGGGCGTTTGCTCGGGAGGCCGCAGCCACCTTCACGACTGGCCCGCTCGCCCGCGAGGCGGTATTGCCCCAAAAAAAGTAGAACGGACGGTGCGGCTTACATCTAGGACGCGCCATGATCGCGCCGCGCGCACGCGGTCGCTTACGTGGATCCCTTTGACCGCGTCTGTCTTGGACTAGGACGGGCATTTCGTCCGTCCGCAACCACAGCCTGGTAGGAACGTAGCGCATTATAGCTAAGTTCAAGCTAAAGTTTAAGGTTAGGGGCGTCATTCGCATCGCGAGTACAAATTTCGCAGGTCGGAGCGGGCTATTCGTGCCCCTATGAAGCCCGGAGCCCCCCCTACGGGGAGCTCCGGGGCACCCTTCTTAGGGTGCCCCGGTCAAAATATGGCAAATATGAGTACTGCCACCAATTTAGTAACAGGCAATTTTGGCCTCTCGGACAGATTTTGCGCTCAGTGTCGCCAACCTGATGCTTAGTTATTCTACATTTGTTTATTATCTTCTTACTTTACGCCGCCTCCGAGTTCTAAATTCCTTGATTTTGCTGTTACTGATTTAGTGACAGTACTCATATTTGCCATATTTTGGCCAGGGCATATGATTAACCCTCTATTTTCGACGCGAATTAGACCGGCTTAAGCCCAAAACACGCCCGCAGCGTGTTAAGCAACGCTTCTTGCTTCTTCCTGCGGGCATCGACACGATTCCGGTACCGCTTTCGCATACGCTGGTGCATGCGCCATGCGAGCGCTTCCACCGCTTCCATGTCACAGAGCATTTCGTTGTTGACCGTCGCGACCTCGATTCCCATAGTGATCAAGCCCGTGTTGCGTTTTTCATCATGGATACGTCCCCTCCGGGAGGAGTGACCCAGCTCACCGTTGTATTCCAGGTCAAACCGGGCTGCTTCTTGATACGCATCGCAAACTGCATGGGACATCCCCGAGATTGCCTGCGCACGGTCATCGAACTCAATCTTGTAGTCGGTCTTAAAAGGTCCGCAGGCAAACCCGCCATAGGAAAACGGAAGCGAAAACAGGGCGAGCATGATGCACTCCATGGGTGAGCGCAGGTTTTCCGAAAGATAGGGACACAGACGCTGCAGCTGCTTGGCCGCGTTCCCCTTGCATACCGCGAGGTAATCTGCCAGACGATCGGGCGTCAGCACCGGCTCAACCTCAAAGTAGCCCACATCTGCTGGCTGGTCCTTGTCCTTTGCAAGTTTATTCGTAACAGGCGAGGTGTAGGGAGGCAGATACTTCCCGCGGTCACTCAGCGAAATCTTAGAGCACAGCTCCTGAGCCAGGGCAAATGCCTGGATGCAGCCGACCTCGCGCGCAACGGCAACACAAAGGGCCTCGGGAGATAGACTGTACACCCCCGGTTCCATCTCTAGAATCGAGCCAGCGGGCAACCCGGAGCATACGGACCAGCTCACGCCAAGAATGCGGCGGCGCTGCGCTGCAGACCCTACCAGCAAGCACAAATCCTCTTGCACCTCGCCGCTTGCGGCCCCAATCCGCACCAAGTCGGGAAGATAGATGTCCTCGGTCGAGGGCGACGACGTGCGCAGCACACGGCGCTCTTCATCGGGATCGAGGTCCTTCCAGCTTATGTAACCCATCTGCCGGCGCTCGGCGCGCATCATGCGTAGCGCCGAGGCGCCTGTTAGGATTACGGAAGCCGCTAGCTGTTCGTCTGTCGGCTCGTTGCGCCGCTCAATCTTCACTGCCACAAAACCACCCCTACCAAACGCGTGCGATAGCGAGGCCATCGACTGCTGCGGCGCCGGCGCGCTTGAGTTCCGCCGAAGCCGCGGCCATCGTCGCGCCCGTGGTAATAACGTCATCGATAAGCAGCAGGCGGCGGCCGCGCACGTCCTCAACCGTCTCGTACATGCCTTGGGCACGCTCGCGGCGCTCCTCACGACCGAGTTCGCGCTGGTCGCCATGCCCGTACTTGACGAGAGCATCGAGCAGGGGAACACCCGACAGCTCGCAAAATGGGCGCGCGATAGCCTCCATATGATCAAAACCACGCCGCCGAAACGCCGCCGCCGTCGCAGGCACAAACACTACCGTATCCGCACCGGACAGCACGCCTCCGTAGCGATCGGGCGCTACGACCTGGGCATGCAGGGCGGTGTCGTAGAGCAGCTCCGCCAGATACGGAGCCAGACGTCGCTCGCCCGCATCCTTGTACGCTTTAATGATGCGCGGCAGCGGATGCGCATAGACGGCGCACGCCAGGCAGCGGTCGAGCGCCTCCGCCATTGCCGAAGACGTGCCCTCGACCGAACACTCAGTGCATAGCAAATCCCCAAACGGGGCGCCGCATCGGGTACAGCTATGACGTGGGTCGATGAGCGTGAGCGCGGCCAGGCAGTCTTGGCAAATAAGCGCACCGGCGCGCTCGCAGCCGGCGCATCGTGTTGGCGACAATGTCTCGAGCGCCTCGCGTGCCACCCGCTCGGCAAACGGTAGCAATTCGTCCGCAAACGGTAGGGCACCGGCACCCTGCAGACGGCTCAATATGTTCAGATGGCTCTTCAAGACACAACCCTCCCTACGTTCGGTCGCAGGGAGGGTTGTTGATTCGGCGCTATGATACCCCGATGCGCTCGGGGCAAGGCGGGCTAAATCCGCTCGCGGGCGTTATTCGCCGGCGGGCGGTTGTGGTGCGGACGAAGACGGGGTCGAACCCTCGCCACCATCCTGGCGCGGCTTGCGGGAACGGCGACGGCGACGGCGCTTTTGACCCTGGTCGGCCGAGCCCTCGCCACCGCGATCCTCGCGCGGCTCGCGCTCGTCACGAGCGGCGCCACGCGAAGCCTTGGCAGCAGCTCCCCCGCCATCTCCGGGACGACGGCGCGTGACCTTGACCTCGCCATCCGAGACCTGATCGGCCACGGAGGGCACTGAGGGCTTCTGTTGCGCGCCCGAGGAATGGCGACGGCGCGGACGCGGCGCGCGCTCCTCCTCGCCACGTGACTTGCCGCCCTTGTCGGCAGGCGCATCGGAGGCCGAGGGGCCCTTGGAAGCGGCACCTGCCTCACGAGAAGCTGCGGCGCGGAAGGCGTCCTCGCGCTCCTCGCTCGACAGATGACGGCGGCGGCGACGTGTGGGGTTCATGCCACCGCCGCGATTCTGCTGCTGGGGCTGCTGAGCCTCGCGCTCGCGGGAAGCGTTCTTGCCGGCGGCTGCAGCGTCGGTAGCATCGCCCGAGCCCGCGCGCTTGCGACGACGACGGCCATCGGCCGCCCCCTCGGCCTCGGGTGCCCCGGCCTTGCCACGGCCCTTACCGCGGCCGCGACCCTCGCCCTGGCTCTGACCGGCGCGAGCATCGGATTCAGCATCGCGACGACGGCGCTTGGGCATCGACGTGCCGGCCAGACGGTCGGCACTCGACAGGCCATCGCCCACGTCGACGCCGTTCTCGCGATCGAGCTCCATGAGCGCCAGGCGCAGCTCGGGCGACTCGATGCGCTCGAGCACGTCGCGCGTCACGCAGTCGGGGCGGCAGTTGCAGCCCTGCTCGGCGGCCTTCTTTTTGCAGCCCTCAGAGCAGGTCATGTCGGCCAGGTTGACCTTAAAGACTTTGCCGTTCTCCAGGCGCAACACCAGCTGCTCACGCGGCGTGTCATATTCCTGGATGCGCGCCTTGCCAAGCGGCGTATCGATAAGCGTCTTCTTTTTGGGCGCGCGGCTCTTAAAGTCCTTGTACGCCTCGAACTCATAGCGCAGGCAGCACATCAGGCGGCCGCAGACGCCGCTGATCTTGGATGAGTTGAGCGGCAGGTCCTGCTCTTTTGCCATGCGGATCGAAACCGGCTCAAACTGTCCGCCAAAGCGCGTGCAGCAGAGCTCCTGGCCGCACTGGGCATAGCCGCCCACCAGGCGGGTCTCGTCGCGCACGCCAATCTGGCGCATGTCGACGCGAATGTGCAGCGTCGAGGACAGATCCTTGACGAGCTGGCGAAAATCGACGCGCTCCTCGGCCGCAAAGTAGAACACGGCCTTCTCGCCGCCAAACAGGTACTCGACGCCCACCGGCTTCATCTCGAGGTCGAGCTCCTTGACCAGGCGGCGGAAGTCGACCATGGCCTCGTCGCCCTGGATGGCCAGATCGTCGGCAAGCTGCAGGTCGATGTCGCTCGCCACGCGCAGCACGGGCTTGAGCGGCTGACCGATCTCATCTTGCGGCACCTCAAAGGGATCGGCAGTGACCAGGCCGATCTCGGTTCCGCGCTCGGTGGAGCAAATGGCATAATCGGCCTCGAGGATATCCAGATCCTGCGGATCGAACCACAGGTCGCGCGAGGCGTAGGTAAACTTAACGGGTACGACTAACGGCATTTCAGTGCCTTCCTGATATCGAACAGCATGACCTCGATGGCCAGCTGGGGAGTAACGTTTCTGGCGATGTTGCGCTCGGTGGTCGCGACTGCCTCGAGCGCCCGGGTGGCACCCGCAACATTGGTCGCGGCGGCAAGCCGACCGATCGTGTCGCGCACGTCTTCGTTCACCACGTCGGCCGCCGCGTCCTGAAGCGTCAGCAGCACGTCGCGCATGAGCGTCCGCGCGCTCGCCAGCGCTTCCATGATACCCGAACGCTCGCGCGCGTTGAGTTCGCGCTTGTTGCGGTCCTCAAGCTGCTTCAATGCTCCACGCGACAGGTAGTCGGCGTTTTGCTCGAGCACCTTTTCCTGCGTGGACTTGACCTCGGCGAGCGGCGCCTTAACGGCGACGATGAGCGACTTGGCGCGGCTGAGCACGTCGGCCTCGTCGGCGGCGATAAGCGAATCGATGGCGCGAACCATCTGACGGCGGGCGTCCTGGCGCTCAGCGCTCTTGAGGAACTCGATGCCACGCGTGGGGCTTCCCGCCACGGCGACGGCCATGCGGCAACGCGCAGGGTCCTGACCGGTGGCGCGGCTCACGGCCTGCGCGGCGACGGCGGGCGATACCAGCCGAAACGGCACGCACTGGCAGCGGCTCACGATAGTGGGCAACATCACGTCCGCCGAGGTGCCCAGCAAGATAAACATAACGCCCTCGGGCGGCTCCTCGAGCGTTTTGAGCAGTGCGTTGGCGGTGTTGGCGCGCAGCTGCTCGGCACGGTCGATGATGTAGACCTTGGCCTTGGCACGGATGGGCGCCAGCGGCACGTCGTCGAGCAGCTCGCGGGTCTGGGCGATGAGGTAGCCCGTGGCGCTCTCGGGCGTGTAATAGTGCACATCGGGGTGCGTATGGCGGGCGACGCGCACGCAGCCATCGCATGAGCCGCAGCCGTCCTGCTCGCACAGGAAGGCTTGGGCGAGCGCCCACGCGGCGTCGAGCTTGCCCGCGCCGAGCGCGCCCAAGAACAGGTAGGCGTGCGATGCGCGGCCGCTTGCGATGGCGTTGGTCAAAAAGTCGCGCACGCGCTGTTGGGTGTCGAGCTTGGCCAGCAGGCTTGCCTGAGCGGGGGCCATATTACTCGGCCTCCTGGGCTAGCGCGGCAGCGACGGCATCCTGGGAAATGTGGAGGCCGTAGGCGCAAACCTGCTCAACCGTCTGCGCGAAGACGTCCTCGATGGACGCGGTCGCGTCGATGAGCTTTACGCGGTTTGGTTCCTCAGCGGCAATGGCGCAAAATCCCTGGTAAACACGCTCTTGGAAGGCCATACCCTTGGCCTCCATGCGGTCTGCCGCACCACGGGCGGCCATGCGCAGCGCCGCCTGCTCGGGCGTGATGTGATAGACGAGCGTGAGCGCCGGGTGCGTTCCCGCGACGGCCAGGTTGTTGGCATCGCGCACCATCTGGCGATCGAGGCCGTCGGCAAACGCCTGGTAGCAGGTCGTGGAATCGTAGAAGCGATCGCACAGGACCACCTTGCCGGCTGCGAGCGCGGGGGCGATGACCTCGTGCACCAGCTGGGCACGCGCAGCCTCGTAGAGCAGCAGCTCGCAGGTGTCGCCCATCGCCGTATTGGCGGGGTCGAGCAGCAAGGCGCGGATCTTTTCGCTGATGGCGGTACCGCCCGGCTCGCGCAGGCTCACAACCTGGTAGCCAGCGAGTTCAAGAGCGCGGACAAGCAGGCGCGCCTGCGTGGACTTGCCGGCGCCATCGACGCCCTCGAGCGTGATAAAGCTATGTTGAGCGGGCTCAAAAGCCATGGGCGCAGCCCCTTCCTACAAGGCGCGTAAATGCAGATATATCAACCAAGCCATGATACCCCAGTGCTCGGTGCGTCCCCAATAGCTAAAGGTGCCTTTCCAAAGTTGCGGGGGAAAAAAGAGAGGATGTGGAAAAATAAACCCAAAAAAAAAAAAAATC
>CABUTH010000076.1 GCA_902494465.1 uncultured Collinsella sp. | reverse complement strand
CGTATCGTATGACGCGTGTCGAGGTTGCTTGGAATCCTTGGGCAGACGAATATGGTGATGGCTATCAGGCCACGCTTGCCATTATGGCGTTTGCCTCGGGCGGCCTGTTCGGTCGCGGTATCGGTAACTCCACCATGAAGTACTCGTATTTGCCCGAGGCGCATAACGACTACATCTTGGCTATTATCGGCGAGGAAGTTGGCTTTATCGGAACCGTGCTGTTCTTCTTGGTGTTCGCGATGCTGATCTACTCGGCGTTTCGTATTGCCGAGCAGGCGACCGACCGTCGCGGAGCACTTATGGCATCGGGTTCCGCGGTCATCCTTGCGGTGCAGTTTTTGATCAACGCGCTGGGCATTCTCAATGTGTTTCCCATGACGGGCAAGCCGCTGCCGTTTATTAGCTACGGTGGCTCGTCGATTATTGTGTCGCTTATGCTCGCCGGTCTGATCCTGCGCGTTTCGTATGAGAGCGCCCGTCGCGATGAATACGACCGTCGCCGCGAGAGCTTTGCCGTTATGGATGAGAGTACCGCCGGCGTGCCCCACGTGCGCGGTGAGCGATCTTCGCGTAACGGCTTTACCGTCCTGGATGGCTCTGCGACCGAGTCGGCAGCCCGTCCGCGTCAGCGAACGGCGCCGCAAGGTCGTCCGCAGCGCCCCACTCCCCGCAATGCGGGCGGCGGATATAATCGAATCGATTTGAATTCGGACCCGTCGGCGCGTTTGCGCACCGATGACCAGGGGCCGCGTGTACGAAGGGATTACCATGACCGATAAGATGACCGTTGCTATTGCAGCTGGCGGCACGGCAGGACATATCAACCCCGCGCTCGCCTTGGCCGAGGAGCTGCGTGACCGCGGTCATCACGTTGTGTTCGTGGGCCAATCGCGCAAGCTCGAGGGCCGTCTGGTTCCCGAGGCCGGATTCGATTTTGTGCCCATCACGGTCACGGGCTTCGATCGCTCCCGTCCCTGGACGGCGCTGACCTCGCTGTGGCGCGTCAACAAGGCGAAGCGTGCGCTTGCCAGTCACTTCTCAAAGGTCGGTAAGCCCGATGCCGCTATCGGCTTTGGTGCTTACGTTGAGGTCCCGCTGCTGGGTTGGTGCAAGGGCGCCGGCGTTCCGTATCTGCTGCACGAGCAGAACTCTGTTCCGGGTCTGGCCAATAAGATGATGAACTCACATGCCGCCCGCGTGTGCATTTCGGTACCTGCGGCCCGCGCGGTCTTTGAGCGTGAGGGCGACCCCGACCATGTGCTCATGACGGGCAATCCTGTGCGTCGTTCGGTGATCGAGGGCGATCGCGCCCGCGGTCGCAAGACGCTCGGTGTGCCCGAGGACGCGACGCTTCTGCTCGTCTTTGGTGGTTCGCTCGGTGCTCAGCATCTCAACGAGCGCGTTGCCTCGCTCAAGAGTGAGCTGCTGACCCGCGAGAATCTCTACGTTTTGCATTCGACGGGTGCCGACGGCTTTGAGGAGACCGAGCGCGCTTTGGCGCTGACGCCCGAGGAGGCGAAGCGCTATCGAGTCCAGCCCTACATCGACAACATGGGCGATATGCTGGCTGCGGCCGATTTGGTGCTCTCGCGTTCCGGTGCCTCGAGCGTGGCCGAGATCGCCGCGCTTGCCGTGCCCTCGGTACTCGTGCCGTACCCGCACGCCACGGCCGACCACCAGACCACGAATGCGCGTTACCTGGTCGATGCCGGTGCCGGCGTGCTATGCGCCGATGTCGATATCGACGCCCCTGCCTTTGCCGACGAGCTGCTGCACCTGATCGATGACGCTGCGGCGCGTGATGCGATGCGTCAGGCGGCGCGTGGCTTGGCCCAGGACCGTGCCGCCGCACTTTTGGCCGATGCGGTAGAGGGATTGCGTTAGTTAGACGGGATATCGCCGGTCGCCCTCGCGCGGATGCGGTAGGTGCGGTACAGTTAACGGGTTACAGGCAGTGTTTACGCAAGGAGTACACGAGCACATGGCTGATTCCCAGACTGCAACCTCCGCGCCCGAGTTCAAGAGCGCCCACTTTATCGGTATCGGTGGCGCCGGCATGAGCGGCATCGCCCTCGTCCTGCACGAGCGCGGTTATACCGTTACCGGCTCCGACCTTAAGACGTCGCGCTATATTCGCCAGCTTACCCGCGGCGGCGTGAAGGTCCACGTGGGCCATGAGGCTGCGACGATCGACGAGGTCAAGCCCGACGTGGTTGTGGTCTCCACCGCTATTCCCGAGTCCAACCCCGAGCTCGTGCGTGCACGCGAGCTGGGTATTCCCGTGTGGCCCCGCGCCAAGATGCTCTCGGCTTTGGGCCACGGCTACACCACCGTCGCCGTTGCCGGCACGCACGGCAAGACCACGACGTCTTCGATGTGCGCCACGATGCTCGATCGCATGGGTCTGGACCCCAGCTTTTTGATCGGCGGCATCGTCGAGGGCTACGACACCAACGGCAAGAACGGCTCGGGTGACTACTTTGTCGCCGAGGCCGACGAGTCCGATAGCTCGTTCCTGTTCCTGAACCCCAACGTGGTCATCGTGACCAACGTCGAGGCCGACCATCTCGATCACTACTCGGGCATCGAGGAGATCGAGGCCACCTTTGCCAAGTTTATGGGTCTGGTGGGCGAGGACGGCACCGTCATTGTTTGCGGCGAGGACCCGCATCTGGTCGAGCTCGCCAAGTCGACGGGCCGTCATGTGCTTTCCTATGGCTTTGCCGAGAACAACGACATCGTCTGCGTACATCCGGATGTCAAGGGCATCCAGAGCGACTTTATCGTTCGCTTTGAGGACGGCACCGAGCACGCTGTCGAGATCAAGAGCAACCCCGGTCGTCACAACATGCTCAACGCCACGGCCGTCTTGACCGTCGCCCATGTCCTTGGCCTCGATATCGACGCCGCCGCTAAGGCACTTTCGAGTTTTGAGGGCGTCCGCCGTCGCTTTACCCACGTGGGCGATATCGACGGCATCACGGTGGTTGACGATTACGGCCATCATCCCACCGAGATCAAGGCGACGCTCGCTGCTGCCTCTTCGCTGGGCTACAAACATGTCGACGTCGTGTTCCAGCCGCACCGCTATTCGCGCCTGCAGGCTCTGTGCGATGACTTTGCCGATGCCTTTGCCAACGCCGACAAGC
This sequence comes from uncultured Collinsella sp., assembly GCA_902494465.1. Classification (GTDB taxonomy): domain Bacteria; phylum Actinomycetota; class Coriobacteriia; order Coriobacteriales; family Coriobacteriaceae; genus Collinsella. Next base: position 5,913 of record CABUTH010000076.1, on the reverse strand, counting down.
TGCTGCTGATCGATGTATTCTCCGCCGGCGAGATGCCGATCCCGGGCGTTACCTCCAAGATGCTCGCAGATACCGTTCGCGCTAAGCACCCCGGCAAGGAGGTCGTGTACTGCTCCAGTCGTCTTGAGCTCAACCAGGAGCTTGAGAAGCTCGTGGGCGAGGGCGACCTGCTGCTCACCATGGGTGCCGGTGACGTTACGACCGTCGGCCCCGAGTTCATCGAGTATCTGACTGCCAAGAAAGACGCTTAACCTCCATGGGTCTGTTTAACGCCGTCATGGCGCTTTCGGGCATGATCGACACGGACGTGGTCGAGGACGAACGTCTTGCACGCCATACAAGCTATCGTATCGGCGGCAAGGCCGACCTCTTTGTGACGTGCCATAGCTACCATGCCCTGCGTCGCGCCGTGGCGGTGCTCGACCGTGAGCGGGTGCCGTGGGTGATTATCGGCAAGGGGTCCAACCTGTTGGTTGCCGATGCCGGTTATCGCGGCGCCGTTATTTCGCTGGGACGTGAGTTTCAGCGCACGGTTGTTGCCGAGGACGGCTGCACGCTGACCGTTGGTGCGGGCGTGATGTTCGCGCGTTTGGTCAACGACGCTTTGTCGCGCGGGCTTTCGGGCCTTGAGTTCGCGGTCGGTATTCCCGGTTCGGTCGGTGGTGCCGTGTCCATGAACGCAGGTACGCGGACCGAGTGGATCGGCTCCCTTATCGAGGACGTGGTCACGTTTGATCCGGCGTCCGGTATTAAGCACTATGCAGGGTCCGAGATCGCTTGGGGGTATCGCGAGTGCAGCTTGCCGCGTAACGAGATCATTCTCGAGTGCGTGCTTAAACTCAAGCCCGCGCCCAAGGCAGACATTCGCGAGCGTATGGAGCGGTACCTGACGCGCCGCAAGCGCGCGCAGCCCATGGGCCGTGCATCCTGCGGATCGGTCTTTCGCAACCCGCCCGACGCAAGCGTGGGCAAGTTGATTGAGGATTGTGGATTAAAGGGTTTTTCGGTTGGCGGTGCGGAAGTTTCGCCCGTACACGCTAATTTTATCGTTAATAACGGAACCGCCTCGGCCGATGACGTGGCCGCGGTTATCAGGCATGTGCACGGAAAGGTGAGGGAGGCGTATGGCATCGAGCTCAGACCGGAAGTTAAATTCCTCGGCTTCTAGAGCATCGAAACCAACCTTCCGCCGCGCCGGAGGGCGTTCCGGCGCACCTGCCCAGCCTCAACATAAGCCCGCCATGCCCTCCAAGTCTGTTGGGTCCGTTCGTCCTGCCAAGCGCCCGGTCGTCGGCTCGCAGCTGGGAGGACGCCCCACTTCTAAAAAGACGAGCCGTCCGGCTCCGCGTCCTTCGGTGACGCCCAAACCGGCGATGGGCACCAAGACCTCCCGACCCATGGCGACGCCCAAGCCTTCGCTGGGAACTCGTGCGCAGCATGCCGGCCGTACGTTGGCTGGCGCTAAGCCGCGTTCACTGACATCGGTACCCGCCGCCAAGGCGTCTTCGGCAAAAAAGGGCATCAATCCTCTGTCATCGCTGGGTGCCATGGCAAGCAAGACGACCGACGCCGCTTCTGCCCTTAAGGGTAAGGGCAAGATCGCGGGCGGCATCTTGGCGGCCGTGGCCGTACTTGCCATTATTGCCATCGTCGTCATCAACTCTGGCCTGTTCTCCGCCACCGATATTCAGATTCATGGCAGCGAGCATGTGACCAAGCACGACGCCATGCAGCTCATCAGTCTTCCCGAGAACACGTCGCTCTTTAACGTGGATCCCGATCAGATCACCGAGGGCCTCAAGCAAAACCCGTGGGTCTCGGGCGTGGATGTCCAGCGCCAGTTTCCCCATACGCTTATCATCACGCCGACGGAGCGTAAAGTTACCGCCATTGCGTATATCAGCTCCGACGACCTTGCCTGGGCTATCGGAGACGATGACACCTGGATCGCTCCGCTGTCGACGTCTGTCGAGGTGGACGACCAGGGGAACGTCATTACATCGGGGGAGGGTGCCAACACCCTGACCGGCATCGATGCGGCCCTGGCGCTTGCCAAGCACTACGGCGCCGTGCTGTTGACTGACGTCTCGGCCGATGTCGCACCGGTTTCGGGTCGGGCGGTGAGCTCCAAGGCCGTCAAGGCCGGCCTGGATTACGCACGCGGTTTTTCGAGCGAGTTCTTGGACAAGGTGAAGGATATTTCCACACCTTCCGTTGAGGCTATCTCGGCAAATCTCGACAACGGCGTTGAGGTGTCGCTGGGCGATTCGGACGATATCGCCAAGAAAGAACGCATCGTGACCAAGCTGCTTTCGCAGGTAGAGGGCGTGACCTATATCAATGTGCGCTCTCCGGGCAACTACACGTTTAGGAACGCACCGACCGCCTAGTATCCTAAACGGCTTTGTTGAGGGGCCATACCACGCCGTTTATCTGGTTTGTTTGGTTTTCACGGTCAATTATTTGACTGAAACGCTCATAATGTGCAAACATAATACGGTTTACCTTTGCATTTACTTTCAACCTGAAGGTTAATGTGCGCAGGGGTCAACCCATGCTATGGCTATAACCTTTGTTCGGAGGACCGACATGCACGAGACAGAGATCAACAACTACCTTGCCGTCATTAAGGTGGTCGGCGTCGGCGGCGGCGGTACCAACGCGGTCAATCGAATGATCGAAGAGGGCATCCGCGGCGTCGAGTTTGTTGCCATCAACACCGATGCTCAGGCGCTCGCGATCTCTGATGCCGATATCAAGGTGCACATCGGCACCGACCTTACCCGCGGCCTGGGCGCCGGCGCCAACCCCGAGGTTGGCCGCAAGGCTGCCGATGAGTCCCGCGACGATATCGCCGAGGCGCTCGCTGGCGCCGACATGGTGTTCATCACCTGCGGCGAGGGCGGTGGTACCGGTACCGGCGCTGCCCCCATCGTTGCCGATATCGCAATGAACGAGGTCGGCGCGCTGACCGTCGCCGTCGTGACCAAGCCCTTTACCTTCGAGGGTCGCAAGCGCAAGAAGAGCGCCGAGGAGGGCATCAAGACCCTCTCCGATTGCGTCGACACCATGATCGTTATCCCTAACGACAAGCTGCTCGACATCGCCGAGAAGAAGACCACTATGCTCGAGGCGTTCGCGATTGCCGATGGCGTCCTTTCCCAGGGCACCCAGGGCATCACCGACCTCATCACCGTCCCGGGTATCATCAACCTGGACTTCGCCGATGTTAAGACCATCATGAAGCAGGCCGGTACCGCCATGATGGGTATCGGTACCGCTTCTGGGGACACCCGTGCCGTCGACGCTGCCCAGCAGGCTATCTCCAGTCCGCTGCTCGAGAGCTCCATCGATGGCGCCACGCGCGTCCTGCTTTCCATCGCCGGCTCCAAGGACCTGGGCATCCAGGAGATCAGCGACGCCGCCGACGTTGTCGCCAATGCTGTCGACCCCGAGGCCAACATCATCTTCGGTACCGTTGTTGACGAGTCCCTGGGCGACCAGGTGCGCATCACCGTTATCGCTACGGGCTTCTCCGACTCCAACGTCAACCGTCAGGACGAGCTCTTCGCTGCCCAGCAGTCCCAGAGCAAGGCTGCTGCTTCCGCTGAGCCGCAGCGCACTGCTCCGGCTGCCAGCCCCGCTCAGGCTGCCCCGACTCGCAACGTCGGTGGTACCGAGCTGCCCAACTTTGGCAACGATCAGTTTGAGCTTCCCGACTTCCTCAAGCGCGGCAGCTTCTAAGTCGTTCTTCGCATTGTTTTGCACAGGGGCGCGTCCGTATGGATGCGCCCTTTTTGTTTCTCGTTTGTAAACGAAAGCCTTCAATCTCCTTACGTTCCCTTTACGTTTGGTCCCTACCGCTGCGGGTATCCTTTTAAAGAAGTATGACAGCCGTATAAACACGGACTGCGCGGCGACGCCGCGGTACTTGTTGTAATAGGAGGCTTTAGTATGGCAGCACGTGCGGACAACGTTTCGCGTGTCGACCATGATGGAGTTACGTTGGTAGAGGGCGCGACGCTCGATGTTCGCTTTGCCTTTACCGAGCGCACCGGTGGCGTTTCCGAAGATGCGTACTCCTCGCTCAACCTGGGCTCGCATGTAGGCGATGACCCCTTTGCTGTTCAAGAAAATCGTCGTCGAGCGCTCGAAGCCATGGGCGCCGCTGAGTGCGAGCATAATCTGCTTGTTCCCAATCAGGTGCACGGCGACCATGTCGTGACGGTGACCTCGAACGGCGCCGACGATCTCGAGAACATTCGCGAACAGATTGCAGAGGGCTGCGATGCCATCGTCTGTACGGCCCATGAGGTGCCCGTGATGCTCTGCTTTGCCGATTGTGTTCCCGTGGTGCTGGTGGCTCCCAACGGCTTTGCCGTGGTGCATTCTGGCTGGAAGGGCACGATTGCGCGCATTTCCGCCAAGGCCAGCCAAGCACTCTGCGAGGCGGCTGACTGCACGCCGGAGGACATCTCTGCCTATATTGGGCCCCATATCCTGGGTGACGAGTATGAGGTGTCCCAAGAACTTATGGATCGCTTTGCCGCCGAGTTCGCGTGCATCGATGCTACCGCTTCCCGTATGCTCGATCTTTCCGCCGCCATTCGCGAGGCGCTGGTGGATGCCGGTGTCGATGTGAATGGCATTGTGGACACCAAACTTTCCACCGTGCGTCAAAACGACCGCTTTTATTCCTATCGCAACGAGGGCGGGACCTGTGGGCGCCATGCTGCGATCGGCGTGATGCTATGAGAAAGATCGCATCGGTCCTGAGTGCGGCAGTGCTCACGCTCACGCTGTGCGCCTGCTCCTCGGGATCTTCTACCTCTTCCATCACCGTTGCCGGCTCTACGACGTGCCTTCCCATTGCCGAGATCGCGGCCGAGGGCTTTAAAGAGGAGACCGGCACCGACGTGCTCGTCTCCGGCCTTGGCTCATCTGCCGGCATCGAAGCTGTTAGCGCCGGCACCGCCGATATCGCCAGCTCCTCTCGTGGCCTCAACGCCGATGAGCAAGACCTGGGACTGACGCCTATCGTTATCGCACACGACGGCATCGCAGTCATCGTGAACGACGACAACCCGGTCGACAATCTCTCGACCGAGCAGCTCCGCGATATTTACGCCGGAAAGATCACCAACTGGAAAGAGGTTGGTGGCGAGGACCTGAAGATTCAGGTTATCAACCGCGACGAGGCGTCCGGTACGCGCGAGGCCTTCCGCACTATCGTGATGGACGGCACGCCATTCGATCGCCGCTCGGCTGTTCTTTCGGGCACGGGCCAGGTACGCGATGTCGTGTCACGCTCGCGTGGCGCCATTGGCTACATCTCGCTGGGTTTTGTCGAGAGCCTCAATGCCAAGACCTCGGTTAAGGCCGTTTCGGTCAACCATGTCGAGGCATCAGAGAAGACGGTCGCAAGTGGCGGCTATCCCATCTCGCGTGACCTCTACTTCTTTGTGAAGGGAACGCCTTCGCAGCAAGCGCAGGACTACATCGACTATGTGACGTCCGAAAAGATGGACAAGCAGATTCGCGAGGCGGGCTTTATTCCCGTCACCAACGACGGAAAGGGGAGTGAGTAGCGTGGAAGCACAGGAAACCCCCCAGATTGAGCAGGAGACCCAGGCGCCCAAAAAGCGTGAGTTGGCGTTGGTGTCACGCAGCACCTATCTTAAGGAGAAGGCGCTGCAGTGGATCTTCTTTGCCTGCGCGTTCTTGGCGGTCGTCACCGTCATCCTGATTTTTGTCTTTACCACGTACTCGGCGCTGCCGGTCTTTACCGACATCGGCCTGGCGGACTTCTTTAGCTTTACATGGGCGCCCTCTGAGGGTCACTACGGCATTATGTCGCTGCTGGCGGGTTCTGGTCTGGTGACGGTCGGTGCGCTCGCCATGGGCGTGCCGTTG
>CABUTH010000075.1 GCA_902494465.1 uncultured Collinsella sp. | reverse complement strand
GCAGATTCCAAACAGGCTCCGCTCGACGCCGAAGCAGCCGCTAAGGCGGCGTTCGCTTCGGTCCAGGACAGGCCATTCCCCGATGATATCTTTACGGCCCCCGAGCTCCGCTGGGCTGTGATCGGTTGCGGTGTTATCGCCAATCAGATGGCCCAGTCTCTCGCTCTTGCCGGCCGCAAGCTTGCGGGCGTCGCCAACCGTACGCTGTCCAAGGCTCAGGCTTTTGCTGAGCAGTATGGCATCGAGAAGGTCTATGAATCGGTCGAGGACCTCTATGCCGATCCGAACATCGACGCGATCTATATCACCACCCCGCATAACACGCATATCACCTACCTGCGCGCCGCTCTGGCAGCTGGTAAGCACGTACTCTGCGAGAAGGCCATTACCCTCAATTCCGCTGAGCTCGACGAGGCGCGTGCCATCGCCGACGAGCACAACGTGGTCCTCATGGATGCCACTACGGTGCTCCACATGCCCTTGTATCAGGAGCTGCGCCGCCGCATGGATGCCGGCGAGTTTGGCCGCATGAATCTTGCTCAGCTCAACTTTGGTAGCTATAAGGAGTACGGCGACCTGACCAACCGCTTCTACAATCGCAACCTTGCTGGCGGTGCCATGCTCGATATTGGCGTCTATGCCCTGTCCGTTATGCGCTTCTTTATGGCAAGCCAGCCCGCTGAGGTCATTTCGCTGGGCAACACCTGCGAGACCGGCGTTGACGTTGCGGGCGGCATCGTCTGCCGTAATGCCGAGCAGCAGCTGGGTGTTGTGAGCCTCACGCTCCACTCCAAGCAACCCAAGCGCTCGATTATTAGCTTCGATAAGTGTTATATCGAGGTCAACGAGTATCCGCGCGCCGATCACGCGACCATCGTGTGGACTGCGGACGGCCACCGCGAGGAGGTCCACGCCGGCACCGAGGCTTACGCCCTTTGCTATGAGATGGCCGATCTTGAGAAGGCCGTTGCCGGCGACGACTCTAAGCGCGAGCTGCTGGATTATGCTTCTGATGTTATGAAGCTTATGACCAAGCTTCGCGCCGACTGGGGAGTCGTGTACCCCGAGGAGGAGTAAGCGATGCTTGCGGAAGATAGGCTCAACGCGATCGTGTCGATGGTTCAGCAGGCCGGCTCGGTTACCGTGCCGGAGCTTGCTGAGGCCCTGGGCGTGACGGCGTCTACCATTCGGCGCGACCTGCAGACGCTCGATCGAGCGCACCGCATCGCCAAGGTCCACGGTGGGGCGACGAGTCTTGAGCGCGCGCACGTGACGCGCGACCTAACGCTTAATGAGCGCAGCGACCTCCATAACGATGACAAGGAGCGTATCTGCGCCCGTGCGGCGGCGCTTGTGGAGCCTGAGAGCTTTGTATACATCGACTCGGGCTCGACGACGCTCAGGCTCATCGAGCATCTTCCACACCTTGAAGATGTCACCTATGTGACCGATTCCGTGCTCCATGCTCAACGCCTTGCTTTGCGCGGCATGCGTACCGTGGTGCTGGGCGGCGAGCTCAAACCCGAGACCGAGGCGCTCGTTGGCCCCGATGCCTTGGCAACCTTAGACCGCTACAACTTCAACTGTGGCTTTTGGGGCTCTAACGGCATTGCCGCCGAGCAGGGCTTCACAGCGCCCGATATCGAGGAGGCGCAAGTAAAGCGTATCTCGATGCGCCATACGGCCAAGCGCTTCGTAATCTCGGACGCCAGTAAATTTGGCATGGTGGCGCCCGTCAAGTTCGCGGACTTCCGCGACGCAACGATTATTACCGCAGGCGATGTCCCCGCCAAGTACCGGGCAATGGACAACGTCATCACGGTCTAACAGCAGGGGACGGGCAAGCGCCAAAACCACCGCGAAGGGGTAGGAACCTATGTGGTGGTTTTGACGTTTGTCCAGATAAAACCTGCCAAAATAAACCTGTCCCTTTTCGGCAGGTTTTAGGGCTCCCAGGGGCAGGGGGCTTCGATGTGGATGTGCTCACCGGTTACGGGATGCGTAAAGGACACGCTGTGGGCATGGAGCATCAGGCCGCAGGGGCGCGGCGTTCCGTACAGGTCGTCGCCAACCAGGGGATGACGCTCGCTCGCCAGGTGCACACGGATTTGGTGTTTGCGGCCGGTGAGCAGCTCGACATCGATATACGAGCGTGTGGGCAGGCCACGACGGCTCTTAAGACGCTTGAGCACCTTCACGCGCGTCTGAGACGGCTTGCCGCTGGCGCCAACGCGCATCTTGCGGCTATCGTGACGGTCGCGGGCGATGGGCTTGTCGATGAGCTTTTCGTCCCAGTCGATCTTGCCCTCGGCGAGCGCGAGGTAGTGCTTTTCGAAAGCGTGGTCGATGACCATCTGGTCAAAGGCAGGTTGCGTCTGCTTGTCGAGCGAGAACAGCACCACGCCGGTGGTGTCACGGTCCAGGCGGTTGAGCGGCTGCATGTCGGTCGCGGCAAAGCCGTCGCCCATCGCCAGCAGCAGGTCGCTGGCGTAGTCGGTGAGCGTGCGCTCGCCGGTGCCGTCGCCGTGGACGATCATGCCGGCGGGCTTGTCGATGGCCATGAGCCAGGCGTCGCAGTAGAGGACTTGAGGTTCTTCGTTCACGTGTAAGCCTTTCGGTTAGCTGATTCCCACAAACATGCAGCCCGAGGTCGCCCCGCGCAGACGGGCGGCGGGCTTGCGGCCGGCCTGCGCGGCCTCGACGGCACGACGGACGCGGGCGACGGCACGGCCCACCTCATCCGTCTCGAGCAGCGTTCCGTCCACCATGAGACGACGCACGCCGGCATCGAGCAGCTGAGGAACCTGCGGCGTGAGGTCGATGGGGTAAGCATCGTACAGGCGAGAGCGGCCGTGGATGTCGGTACGCACCGGCATGACCTTTCCGTCGATATTCTTGAGCGAGAGCTTGCGGACACGCAGGCGGCAGTTGGCGCAATCGTGGATGCAGCCGTTGGCAACCTGCAGAATGCAATGCTCGCTTGTCATGACGCGCGGCCGGCCAAAGACGGTGATGCCCAGAGTCGCGGGCGCGGCGGCGCCGAGCGAGACAATCTCGTCGAGTGTGATCTCGGGCGAGAGCCAAAACGCACCGGCTCCGCGCTCGGCAAGCGCCTCCATGCAGGGCGTGTTGTGCACCGGCAGGCAAGAGCGAATCTCGGCCGTGGCGCCAACCTGGGCGGCCAGGGCAAGCTCAGAGATGTTGCCAATAGCGACCGTGGCGCCGGCAACAACCCACGGGTCGACGCGCTCGTGGTCAACGGCACGGCAGACCTCGTCGAGCACGGGCACGATGCCCTGCTCAAACGCATCGGCGGGGGAGAGCTCGGCCGCATCGAGCGCGTCGGTGGTCATGTAGATGCGCGTTGCACCCTCCGCTCGCGCTGCCTCGGCGGCCTCGAGCGAGGTGACGGTGGCGCAGATCTGCGGCTCGTCGCGGTAGTGCTCGGGCATGGGCCGCGTACATTTGTCGAGCACCGGCAGCTCGAGCGTGCGGGCACGCTCGTCATACGGTGCCAGAATGGCCTCCTCCAGCGCCTTGCAGGCGGCGGCGCGCACCTTGTGCACAGCGGAGAAGCCCATGCCGCAGCCCTTATCGAGCGCCACATCAAAGCTCGCGGACTCAAAGGGCGAGGACCCCATGCGGCCCACATGCTCTACCAGATCGGACGCCTCGACCGCGCGGGTCTTGGCGGCCTCGACGGTAAAGCCCGTGGCCGTGGCCGTAAGCGAAGGGGCGTCGCAGCAAGTAAGCGTGACGGCAAACGGTTCGCCCAAACGCGCCACAACGGTTACATCAACGGCGCGGCGGCGCAGCACATCGCGCTTGAGCGCGGCGCCGGCAGCGTCAATGGCGCGCTGGCTTCGAATCACGCGCACGCGGCAGCCCTCGGGCATGCTGCGAGGCACGCGGCACTCGATGATGTCACCGGCGGCGGCATCATCGGCGGCAATGGTGGTCAGGAACTGGTCAAACTCGTTATCGTGGCGAAGCTCCAGCAGGTCGCCCTTGCCCACGGGCTCAAACAACTCAATGCGGGCGATGGCGGCGCGCCGACGGCGGTCGTCGGGCTTGAGGCCGCGCACATCGCGGTTGGCCGGGCGGCTGCCCAGCACCGTGCCCACGATCTGGCCGCGGTTGTTGGAGCGCTCGTAGCTCATCATCTCGTCACCCGAGGTACCGTCTTGGTAGGCGTGCGTAAAGTCGCGGTTAAAGCAGCGCTTGAGCTGTCGCTGGCGGGCTGCATCCTCATCCTTGGAGGTCGAAACATCGGCCAGCATGTCATCAATCTGATGACGATACACGTCGACGATGGAGTACACGTAATCGGGGGCCTTCATGCGGCCCTCGAGCTTGAGCGATGCGGCGCCGGCGTCATACAGACGGCGAACAAGCTGCGAAGTGTTGGTGTCGCGCGGGCATAGCGCACGCTCGCGACCGGCAGGGGAGAGCGAGCGGCCGTTCTCGTCGATCAGCTCGTAGGGCAGGCGGCAGGGCTGGGCGCACATGCCGCGGTTGGCCGAGCGGCCCGCCATGGCAAAGCTCGAGAGCAGGCACAGGCCCGAGTAACAAAAGCAGATGGCACCGTGGCTAAAGAGCTCGAGGTCCACATCGGGTGCGGCGTCGTGGATGGCGGCGATCTCGTCAATGGAGAGCTCGCGCGACAAGGTCACTCGGTCGGCGCCCTGCTCACGGCACCAAAGGGTTCCGCGGTCGTCGTGGATGTTTGCTTGGGTTGAGATGTGCGTCTCGATGCCGGGCATGGTGCGCTTGACTTCAAAGAACAGACCCCAGTCCTGGATAATGAAGGCGTCGGCGCCCAGCGTTGAGCAGCGATAGATGAGTTGCAGCGCATCGTCCATCTCGGACTGCTTGATGACGATGTTGACCGTGACGTAGACGCGCGACCCGGCTAGATGTGCGGCGCGGCAGGCTTGCTCAAAGGTCTCGTCGGTAAAGTTGGTGGCCTTGCGGCGGGCGTTGAAGCTGCCCATGCCGCAGTAGATGGCGTCTGCCCCGGCGGCGAGTGCGGCGGCAAAGGGCTCGGGTCCTCCGGCGGGCGCTAAAAGCTCGGGTCTGCGGTTGGTGGTTCGACTGGCGGTTGCGGTCATATCCTGCCTTTCAAAATGCTCAGATACTCAAAAGTATAGTGGCGTCGCTGCGGTGGGCGACGCCCGCAGCCTAAGCAGGACAAAGTCTTCAGCAGCTTGGACTGGCTGCTCCACATGAGAACCGTTCAGCGGTTCGGGGAAACCGTTGGGCGATAAAATATTCTCGCAACATGATAATAATCTTGCATCGCGCGGAAACCTTGAGTACTATCCCAATCAAGCGCGGTGTTCAGACCGAACTGTGCCTCCCGGTGTGAACACCGCGCTCACGCTCTCTCAATTGATCGTAAGGAGAAAAACATGAGCAAGACCGTCGTGTCTTCCGATAACGCACCCGCAGCCATCGGCCCGTATTCCCCCGGTATCCAGGCCGGCAACATGGTGTTCCTGTCCGGCCAGCTGGGCATCGATCCCGCGACTGGCAAGATGCCCGAGGGCGTCGAGGCCCAGGCCAAGCAGTCCCTCGCCAACGTTGAGGCCCTGCTGACCGCTGCCGGCGCTACCTTTGCCGATGTCGTCAAGACCACGGTCTACCTGGCCGACATCGCCGACTTCGCTGCCGTGAACGAGATCTACGCTTCCAAGTTCGAGGCTCCGTTCCCCGCGCGCAGCGCTTTCCAGGTTGCCGCTCTTCCGGCCGGCGGTCTGGTCGAGATCGAGGTCGTCGCCGCTCTCTAAGGCGTTGGCCACAACTAAACATGACATGCAAAAAGACCCTGCAGCGCGTGCGAGCTGCAGGGTCTTTTATCAAGTGACGGATCGCTTGTGGAGCCGCGCTCCATTTTGCCCGTTAGCCTTCCTTGCGGACTTTTTGCAGGTAGCGGTAGACGCTGGGCTCCGAGATGCCCAGCGCGGTGGCGGCGCAGGACACGGCGCCCTTGAGCATGAACACCCCGTTGCCGTTGAGGTGGCGAATGACGTCCACGCGGTCGCTCTGACCAAGCGACGCCACATCCAGCCCGCGCGCGCTCAGCAACTCGGCAATGCTGCGGTCGATGAGCTCCTGTGTAGACTCCGAAAGACTTTCGACCTCGATAGACGCGGGCTCCGCCTGCCTTGGCACAGCGTCGAAGCAGGCCATGAGCTGCTGAGCCATGGCGTTGATGGAGCGTACCGTGGAAAGATCGGTGTTGACGCAGAGCATGCCGACGATCTCGTTATCCTCGCGGATAAAGTACGTCGCTGACTCCAACGTCTTGCCGCCGGCACCGCGCCCCTCGTAGCCCGCAATAAACGGCAGGTCGCGATACTTGGCGTCGTGCATGATCTTGAGTGCCAGATCGGTGGCGGGACCGCCGACCTTGCGGCCGCTCACGATGCCGTTGCGAATATCAACGATGGCGTGGTCGGGATCCGAGAAATCGTGCAGCACGATTTCGCTGTTTTTGCCGAGTACCTGCTCCAGAAAATCGACCATCGGCAAAAAGCGACGTACGGTCTCGTTCACGGGCAACTCCTTTGGGTGAAATCGGAAATGTTCATAACAATTTTTTCTCATGGTAACACGGTGTCTATTGATTCACATATTCGCAGGTACATTGCGTAATACGGACGAGCGGTAGGAATTTGGCGGTAAACGGTCGACCAAAAGAAAAGTTAGATGCTATTTTGACAGGACACTTTCCTGACCTGCGGAAATGCATTGTCTCAGCTCAAGAATAGTCTGATAACAAAAAATTATTATTGAGAATGAGAAAAATCTTTAATACGATATGCAACGAAGGCACAACCTCACCCCCGCACTGCGTCACAATAGAGCGCTAGATGCGAAAACAACTACTTCGAGGATTGGTGGTCAAATGGCCCAGGAGACGGTTACGAACGGCACTGAAGCCCTGTTCACTCGCGAAGGCATGCCGCCCGTTACGGAAATGATTCCGTGTGCCCTTCAGCATGTGCTGGCATCGTTTGCCGGCATCATTACCCCGGCGGTCATCATGGCCGGCGTCTACGGCTTTAATAGCCAGCAGAGCACCGACATCATTCAGGTTGCGCTCATTCTTTCGGCAATCGACACGGCCCTTCAAGCCTTCGCTCCCTTCCGTCGCATCGGCGGCGGCCTGCCCATCGTCATGGGCGTTTCGTTCGCGTTCCTGCCGGCCCTGCAGGCCATGGGTGCCTCGGGCTTTAGCTTTGGTGCGCTGCTGGGCGGCGAGATTGTCGGCGGTGCCGTCGCGGTCCTCTTTGGTCTGGCCTACAGCAAGATTAAGTGGCTGTTCCCGCCCGTCGTGACCGGTACGGTCATCTTCTCCATCGGCGTTTCGCTGTATCCCACGGCCGTCAAGTATATGGCCGGCGGTATGGGTACGCCGCTGTGGGGCACCCCGCAGGCCTGGTGCGTCGCTCTTATCACCTTCGCCGTGGTCTTTGCGCTCGCCAACTTTGGCAAGGGCACGCTCAAGCTGGGATCCGTGTTCTTTGGCATGATCGTTGGCATGATTGTCTCCATCCCCTTTGGCATGATCGACTTCTCCAGCGTCGCCACCGCTCAGGTCTTCGCCCTTCCCAAGCTCATGCCCTACGCACTCGAGTTTGATCCCGAGGTCTGCATTACCCTCGCCGTCGTGTTCCCCATGGTCGCCATCCAGGTTATCGGCGACGTCTCCGCTGCCTGCCTGGGCTCCATCGACCGTATGCCCACCGAGCGCGAGCTTTCCGGCGCTATCGTGTCCCAGGGCCTCACCTCTATGGTCGGCGGCCTGCTGGGCGGTCTTCCCACCAGCGCCCTTGGCCAGAACGTGGGCATCATCTGCTCCAACAAGGTCGTCAACAAGTGGGTCTTTGTGATCATCGCGGCCGTCTTTGCCATCGCCGGTCTGTTCCCGCAGCTCTCTGCCGTCCTTTCCGCTATCCCGCAGCCCGTCATCGGCGGCGCGACCGTCGGCGTCTTTGGCACCATCACCATGAACGGTGTGCGCATGTTCACCCGCGAGGGCCTCACGCAGCGCACCACCACCATCGTCGGCACCTCGGTCGTCTTTGGCCTGGGTATCTGGATGGCCAGCGGTTGCCTTGCCGGCGAGGGCATGCCCACCTGGGTGTCCACCGTCATCGGCTCCAACGCCGTGACCCCCACCGCCATCATGGCCATTGTCCTTAACCTGATCCTTCCGCAGACGCCGGTCGTGGCTCAGCACATCGATGCCGCCAAGGATGCCGCTGTGGATCTGGTCCTGCCCGTGAGCTAGAAGTAACCAATTCGGTGCTATTCGACGGCGGACGCATCGCCTCGTCCGCCGGCGCCATGCGGCGCCAAGCCGCACTTCAAAGGGCTTGTCCCTTTGGTGAAGCGTTGACGGGAGAGGGCCCGTTTCCGGTGTAGGCCGGCGCTTCGCACTTCCGCCATGTCAGAGGTGTCAAACCCCGCCCCTGATGTTGAAGGGAGCATTTATGCTTCTGGTCGCTAACGGTTCCGTCTTTACCCGCAACGCTCAGACTCCGTTTATTCCCAACGGTGCGGTCGCCATTGACGGAGATACGATCGTCGAAGTGGGCCCCGAGCGCGAGCTCAAGGCCAAGTACCCGGATGCCGAGTACGTCGACGCCCAGGGCAACCTCATCATGCCCGGACTTATCAACTGCCACACCCACATCTACTCGGGTCTGGCCCGCGGCCTTGCCATTAAGGGCTGCAACCCCACCAACTTCCTGGAGAATCTTGAGCAGCAGTGGTGGAAGATTGACGACAACCTGACGCTCGACGGCACCAAGGCCAGCGCCTATGCCACGATTCTGGACTCCATCCGCGACGGCGTCACTACGATCTTCGATCATCACGCGAGCTTCTGTGAGATCCCGGGAAGCCTCTTTACCATTAAGGATGCGGCTCAGGAGCTGGGCATGCGTTCGTGCCTGTGCTACGAGGTTTCCGATCGCCGCGGCCAGGAAAAATGCGACCAGGCCATTGCCGAGAACGCCGAATTTGCCCAGTGGGCCGCCAAGGAGCGTCGCGATAACGACAACCACATGATCGCTGCCATGTTTGG
>CABUTH010000074.1 GCA_902494465.1 uncultured Collinsella sp. | reverse complement strand
ATCCTGCTCATACAGATCGACGGTAAAGCCCGCGGCCGCCAGCAGCAGCGAATCCTCACCAAAGCCCGCCGTGGCATCAATCGCCCATGGGCGCTCGATGCCCTTTGTGCGCGCAGCCTTCACCAGCAGCTCTTGCTGCAGACGGCCCTGTTTGAGCCGCGGAAGCATGCGGGCGAAATCGGCACGCAGCTCCATCGTGCCGTCGGTGAGTGTGAGGCCCTCGGACTTCCCGATCAGCTCAAGCCCCGCGGCCCGAGCAACAGAGAAGGGATCGACGACACCCATGGACACTCCTTAACAAGCAAAACGAATACGTGAGCGCCGTTTATGTCGACACCCAACCGTCCGCTATTGTCCCACATGCAGCAAGACCCACCGCCCATCGCAGAATGCGGGCATCTATTTAGCGGTAAAGCACCAAATCCCGTAAGGTATTGCCCTCCACCTCAACCCTCCGTTTACCCGCCGCTTCACGACCATTCCATACTTGCCCGTCCATATCATTAAAGGACTGAACATTCGTCGTGAGGAATGCAAATGGACCATTCAGTCACACGCCGAAAGGCCTGCCGGTTGGCAATCTCGGCAGCCGGAGCCACGCTGGCAGCCGTGGTACTACCAGCCTGCTCGAACAGCACTTCCGGCATGTCCGGCAAGGCCAGGCTGAACGTAGGCGTCCGCTCGGATATCGTCGGGTTTAGCGAACGTAATCCCAACAACGGCAAGTACTACGGATTCGAAATCGACCTCGCCAACGAGCTGGCAAACCGTCTAGGCTATGGAGGCTGTTCGTTTACATCCGTAACGCCCGAGACACGCGAAGAAATGCTCTCGTCGGGAAAAGTCGATTGTCTGATCGCGTGCTACTCGATAAGCGACGAACGCAAAAAACTGTTTGACTTCTCTGCCGCCTATTACACCGACTCGGTAATTCTTGTTGTCGAAAATACATCGCTCATTCAATCCTTCTCCCAACTTGAGGGCGGAACAATTGGCACGGTATCCGGAACAAACGCTGCACCTCAACTTGCCGCGAAGTTTTTGGAGCTGGGGCTTTCGGACGGCATCCCCCGTCAGCAGGATGCCAAGAGCGGCAACATTGACTACGACACATGGCATCTGAGCCAATATGCAAGCTACGCCGAGCTTTCCCACGCATTGGAAGCCGGCGACGTCGACGCCATGGCAACCGATGGCGCAATTGCCAAAACCTATCTCGATGGCGAGCGCACCGTCCTGCCCGATTTCGGCATCAACCCACAGCGCTACGCCGTCGCAACGCAGAAGGGCTCCGAGCTTTCACCCAAGATTGCCGCCGAAGTACGCTCAATGCTCAAAGACAAAACAATCGATACGCTCATCCAGAAATGGAACTAAGGAAGTCCACCCATGTCCAAGCGACTAAAACAAAAGTCCGTGGCGCTTGCCATTGCCGTAGCCGTCTGCACGTTAGCGATGGGACTCCTACTCGCCTCGATGCAAACGCGTCTATCGCAAGAGGAATACGCTTTGGAATTCGATCGCGTTGCCGCCGAACTCCCCGATCTCGTTAAAACGGCCCGGTCGGAAACGAAAGACAACACCCAAACATTTGATGACCTGTATCGCACGCGTGCCGCAAGCATCGCATTTATGGCGGCCAACGATGCCGGTTATGAAGCGACCGATGCCAAAATGGCCGAGTTCAAGGACCTGCTCAAGGTCGACAACGTTCTCATTGCCCGACGCGACGGCTCCGTCATCGCCAAAGCGGCTGACACCAAAGCCGATTTTAGCCGCGCCCGCTTCAACCAGCTACGTCAGTGCTTCGAGACCGGCAAGCCCTCCGATCCAGTTGAGGTCGATCTTCCCGATCAAGACTGGGTCACGCGATACTATGCCGCCAAAATCGATGACGACACCATGGTCATCGTAGAGCAAAATCCCCAAGAGCTGCACGCCCTTGTCAAGGACACCGGCTCGACCGAGAGCATGCTCAAGAACATCTCGCTCGGCAGCCACGGATATGTCCTCGCCGTATCGGCAAAGACGCACCTGATCACCTACCATCCCGATCAGAGCATGATAGGTACCGATGCGCTCGACAACGGCATCGACATTGGCAATCTTGAGGACGGCAAGACATTCATCACTTCCGTCAAAAACACAAGCCTGTATTGTCGCGTCAAGTTGGTCGATGACACCTATTACGTTCTCGCCATTCCCGAAAGCGATACCGCCTCCGCGCGCAACATCACCGTGGGCGTCATCCTCTTTGCCTTCATCGCAATCGTCGCCGCCGTGGCACTCTATGACCTGTTTGTCCTAGCGGATGACGAACATGACGACCACAACCATCACGAGTACGTCAAGATCGGTCGCGACCTTCGGTTTAACCCCTCCGTGGGCAGGCGCGCAACAGCCTTGTCCATTGCGGGACTCGTCTTACTTTTGGCAGTAACCTTCTATATGCAAACGCTCTTTGCCCTTTCGAGCCAGGCGACGGTCAATCGGGAGCACCTAGAGCAGATTGATCAAACGCTCAAAAATAATGCGCTGCGCGAGGATGAACTTACGAGGCAATATAGCGAGCACTATGCCACTGCCTGCCACATCATCGCCTACATCGTTGAGCACAATCCAGAGCTCGCCACGCGAGCCGACCTGCACAGCATGGCAAAAACGCTCAACATCGAGTCAATTTATCTCTACGACGGCGACGGCAATATGACGAGCTCGAGCACGTCGCAGCGATCCTACAGCCTTTCGACCAAGTACGGTGACTCCTCCTACGAGTTCCGCTCGCTTTTGGGCGGCAAGGATGAATATATACAGCCCCTCTCTATCAACAGAACCACCGGCGAGACATATCAGTACATCGGAGTCGCACTCTACGATCAGGATGGCATTGCAGACGGAATCGTGCAGATTGCCGTGCGCCCCATGCGCTTAGAAGAAATGCTCAAGAGCACCAAGATCGACGCGGTGCTCGATGGCATCAAGGCGGGCGCCGGAGGCTTCGCCTTTGCAATCGAGAAAAAAGACGGTACCGTCGCATATCATCCCAACGACCTTCTTTTGGGGAAAAAGGCATCCGAAATAGGACTGACTGACGAGCAGCTTGCAGACGGCTTTAGCGATTTCGTCAACATCGACAACCAAAAACTCTACGCCTCCTGCTTGGAGACTGGCGACTATTACGTTTACGTCGCGGCACCCGAAGACTCCTTTATGCACCAGCGCGTTCCGCTCACCATCGCAACCGGAGTTATCGCCGCCATTTGCTTTGCCCTTATCTACCCCTTGCTGACGCTCGACACCATAAGAGTCAAAGAAAAGCGTTCGAAGCGCGAAGACGATTTCGCGACAAGACGGCAAAACATCACCGTCACGACGTCCGATGGCCGTGTCAAACACAGCGAAAGCGCCATTGGCCGATGGCTCAACATCTCCTTTAAATGGGAGGACAAAACCCCCGAGCAAAAACTCGGCACAGTCCTTAGATGGTTTACCGGCATCGCGGTGTTTGTCGTCTTTTTGGCCGTCTTGCTTAAAGACGCTCTGTTTGGCCCGAATTCGGTATTTACCTACATCCTAGGTAACGACTGGCAGCACGGTCTCAACATATTCGCGCTCACCGCTTCAATCATGTACGCCTGCGTGGCTCTCACAGTGTGCGCTATCGCGCAGGCGCTTCTTCGCATGTTGTCCAACGTGCTTGGAGCGCGCGGCGAGACGATATGTCGACTTCTCTCGAGCCTGACAAAATACGGGACTCTCATCGCTATGCTCTATTGGTGCCTCGGTGTTTTGGGTGTCGATACCGCAACGCTTTTAGCCTCGGCAGGCATCATCACGCTCGCCGTCTCCTTTGGAGCCAAAGACCTCATCACGGATATCTTATGCGGGCTCTTTATTATCTTTGAAGGCGAGTTCCGCGTTGGAGACGTCATCTCGGTTGGCGGCAATACCGGCACCGTTATGGAGATTGGCGTGCGAACCACAAAGATCAATGACGGCAACGGCAATGTTCTGCTCCTACGCAACAGCTCGATTTCGAATGTCACCAACATGACAAAACTTAATTCTTACGCCAGCATAGATGTCACCATCCCGGTGGGAGAATCTCTTCCCTATGTTGAAAATGTGCTTAAAGACGAGCTCAAAAGCGTGCATGACCGCGTTCCCGCCATTATCGATGGACCCTTCTACAAGGGCGTGGTCGACCTTAGCAGCACCGCTATGACCATTCGCGTTGTCGCCACCTGCAAGGAGACCGATCGCGGCAGCGTCATGCGTTCTTTGCGCCGTGAGGTAAAGCTCATGCTTTCCCGCCGCGACATCGCCCCCTATCAACTCGTTTTCGATCATTGCGATGCCGACGAGTCCGCTCCGAGGGCAGCGACCGCCGAAGAACTCGCCGAAGCGGACGAGTTTAGCGAAGAACAGAAACTCGCCTCGCAAGACCTGGGTAACGAACCTACCAATCAGTAATTCATGGCACCGGGCAACACCCGCACGGTGCCATTAAGGCTCAAGGGAAAGGAACTGAACATGAGCAACAACCGTAAAGTCCTAAAGGTCATGTCCATCATCTATCTATTGGGAGGTATTTTTAGCATCGCCGCGGGCGCGTTGGCACTCACTGCGGCTTCGGGCGACGCCAGCGGCGATCTCTCGGTTTACAGCGTTGTCGTCATCGTGATGGGCATCGTCGAAATCATCGCTGCCGTGTTGGGCATCCGCGCCTCAAATAACCCCAGCAAGATTGGTGTCGTTTGGGTCTGGGCTATCATTTGCCTGGTATGCGCCGTTGTGAGCCTGCTACTTTCCGAGCCCTTCTTGGGCGGAGTCGGCACCAGCGCCACCGATGTCACCGCCGTGGTCGTAAGTGCCGTGTACTTCGTTTTCGCCAACCGCGTTAAAAAGGAAAGCCAGGAGCGCCTGAGCTAGGGTATCTGACCTGCCTGCACAAAGCGCCGTATATGAAAGCCGCCCTCCGTTTCTCGAGTAGACAAGAAACGGAGGGCGGCTTGCTGTGAATAGTCTTTGCATTCATTCGATTGCCACGGCACGGCACAATCGACAGCATAATGCCAGACACGACCGGGCCGACAGCGGCAAGCGCGTCAACGAATGTGCTAGTGAGCAGAAGACCCGTTGGCACTGCCCACCATGCGAATCAAGTAGTTCTCTACGACGTGATAAGCTTGGGGCTTTTCATCTTTAAGGGAAACTAAGCACACCGGAACCGTCAGAGCCCCTTCACCCACAATGGGAACAATCTCAAACCCACTAGCGACCTGACCGGGAACGGGAAGAATGGCATTTAAGAAATAGCCGCGCTCGGCCGTCAAAAACGCCCCAACTTGAGCGGGGTTATCGATAACGCGCGTCTCACCGAGGACACCGCAGTTTTTGTACTGCCAAAAAATCGAGTTGTTAAAGCTATCGAACGCAGTCGACTGTCCCACCGGATAGGAGCTAAGATCAGCCACAGTCACAAAGGGCATCTTGCCGAGTGGATGGTCGGCGGCGACGAAAATACCCGTGGGCAGGGTTCCCAGCTGTTCGCAGTCATCATTGGTATTGTCATATGTACCCACCGTAAGCAAGGCATCGAGGCCGCCCTGCTCGAGCTCCTGCTGGGCAACTCCGGGATGCACAGTGCAAAACTTCACCCGCACGCGCACACCACGCATGATAAGCGCTGATAGCCCCTTATATAGCTTATCCTCGTTATCGAGTGCGGGAGCGCACAGGCCAATCGAGAGCTCCGGCATCGCTTGCGGACCAGAGGCCGACGAGACGGTCAGGTCGCATCCAGACGGGTCAAAGTTTTCAACCTCGCGATATGCTTCGACGGCGGGGCGAGCCTTGGCATAAAAGCTGCGACCGGCCCGAGTCGGCCTGACGCCGCTACTTCCACGCTCAAAAAACTGAACGTTAAAAAACTGCTCGAGCTCGCTAATTGACTTGGAAATGGCCTGAACGGTCACGTTGCGGTGGTGCGCCGCAGCAGTAAAACTCTTCGTCTCGAATACGGCGACAAAATAGCCGACCTGCTTGATATTCACCATTCGCCCCTAAAAAATGCACAGTTTAATCCAGTTAAGCAAAAACCTAGCACAGCGCAAGTGCCATCCCCGTCAAGAGCGGAGCGTTCAACTATTGGATGAACGTACACAGCACCTTGTTGAATTACAATATGCTTCGCGACATGCGTCATGCGTGCGCATCAAATACGTCATGTCCACTTCGAAAGGACCAGCCATGAGCAACGCCTGTAAATTACTCAAAATCCTATCGTTCCTCTTCTTTGTCGTCGGCATTCTAAGCGCAGGCATGGGTGCTACAGCGCTCTTTGCAGGCAGCGCGGCAGGCGATATCACGAGTGCCATGATCGTTTCTTGCGTCGTCGTCATCGTATTGGGCGTCATCGAAATTGTGACCGCTGTCTTTGGCATCCGCGCGGCAAATAATCCCGCCAAGGCTGGCGTTGTCTGGATCTGGTCCATCGTCTGCCTAGCATGTTCGGTCATCAGCCTGCTCCTCTCCCTGCCCCTCTTGGGTGGTACCGGCTCAAGCATCCCCGATTTTACCGGCCTGATTGTCAGCATTATCTACTTTGTACTCGCCAACCGCGTCAAGAAAGAGGGCATGGACCGTTTGAGCTAAGCCGCATCCGTGTCAATCGCTCAGCGACTCTGATATATACGCCAATAAAAAGGGCCGATCGCGCATCTCCGCGGTCGGCCCTTTACGTTTGCCCAGATAAAACCTACCAAAATAAACCTGTCCCTATTTGGCAGGTTGTTAGCTGTGGCGGTACTCGGCGATGATGAAGTCGATGTCGGTTTGAAGGGTATCCAAATTTGCCAGGCGCTCTTTGTCGGCAGGGCGTGTGCGGTAGTAGTACGGCGTCATCTGGAACACCGCCTCGATGTCGGCCTGGGTCTGAAGCGTAATATTCGCAGATACCCGCTGCGTTCCGACCAACTCGAGCTCGGTAGTCTTCGGCAGCTTCTCGTCGTTAAGGTACGGCGTATCGTAGAGCACTTCCTTGAGCCCAAACAGATGACGGGCACCCGGCACCACGGTATAGAGTGAGCCCTCTGGCGCCAGCACGCGGGCAAACTCGCGCTCGTTAAAGGGGGCGAAGAGCTCAGTCACCATATCGAAGGCGCCATCGGCCACGGGGATATCCTTCATGTTGGCCACGAAATAGGTCGCATCGCCGCGCTTGGCGGCCAGGCGCACCATCTCTTTGCCCAGGTCGAAACCGTAAGCGTCCACGCCCGGCACCGCGCCCATGGCACTCGTGTAATAGCCCTCGCCGCAGCAAATATCGAGCAACGTCATGGGGCCGCTCATAGACGCGGTACGCCCAGACACCTGTTTGCACACCAGCTCGACCATCGTATCGCGCAACGGTGCGTAGTATCCACGGTTCAGAAAGTCACGACGGCTGCGTGCCTGCGACTTGGGATCGCCCATGGAGTCGCCGCTCTTGGACGAGCGCAGCAGATATAGATAGCCCTCGCGCGCACGGTCAAACCGGTGCCCGCCCGCGCATACAGCACCGCGCTCGTCGTCCACCAGCGGCTCATGGCAAACGGGACACAACAACATGGCAACTCCTTAGCGCGAACGACACAACGCCCACTATTGTCGCACGCCTCCCCCACCTAGTCATTGGAGACGTTCTTGAATGACTAGTCGTTTAAGAACGTCACCAATGACCAGTTAGAAGAGATAAGGAGTGTCCCCAGCTGCCGACAGAAAAGGAACGTCCCTAAGTGCCGATAGGAACACCCAATAACTAGTCGATTAGGAGTATCATCATCTGCGCAAATAAGCACGGAAAAGCATATTAGAGATTGAGAGCGTATGGCTGATACCGCATCTAAGCACATTGACATGACCACCGGTTCGCTGTGGCGCAATATTCCCCTGTTCGCCTTCCCCGTGGCCGCCACGAGCATCTTGGAGCAGCTGTCGAACCTCATCGCCACGGTCATCATCGGTAACTTCTCGGGCGACCAGGGAACCCTCGCCATGGCGGCGGTCGGCTCCAATGTTCCGCTTACCAGTCTTATGCTCAACCTGTTTATTGGCATGTCACTTGGCTCCAACGTGGTCATCGCCAACGCTATCGGCCGCAACGATCAGAACATGGTCAAACGCGCCGTCCATACCTCGATTTTAATGGCGCTCGTGGGCTTTGTCGTCATCGCACTGGGCGAGATCTTTGCCGAGCCCATGCTCGCCGCGCTCAACGTTCCCGCCGAAACCATGCCACTCGCTTCGCTCTATCTGCGCGTCTTTTTGCTCAGCCTGCCCTCGATCTTGCTCTACAACTTTGAGGCCGCGATCTTCCGCTCCGTCGGCATCACCCGCATGCCACTACAGGCGCTTGCCGTGTCCACCGTCCTCAACATTGGCCTAGACCTCATCTTTGTCCCCGTACTCCACTGGGGCGTCGCGGGCGTCGCCATCGCCACCGCCATCGCCTACACCGTCAGCGCCGCTACGCTCTTTATCCGCCTGCTCAAGACCGACTCCGTCGTCCGCGTCACCCTACGCGACCTGGCTATCGACCCCGTCGCCCTCAAGCGCATCGTCAAGATCGGCCTGCCCGCCGGTATCCAAAGCGCCGTCTTTGCCGTCGCCAATATCATCATCCAGTCCGCCATCAACAGCCTGGGCACCGAGGTCATGGCGGCATCGAGCGCTGCCATGAGCCTGGAGTACGTGTGCTACAACCTGCTCAACAGCTTTAGCCAGGCTTGCACTACCTTTGTGGGACAAAATCACGGCGCCCGCCAGATCGACCGCTGCACCAAGCCGCTCAAGGTCTGCCTGGTCGAAGGCGGTATCGTTGCACTCACCACGATTATCGTTATTGTCGGCCTGGGACGCGAGATCTTGTCGCTCTTTAACAGCGACCCCAACATCGTCTCGATCGGCTATATCCGCGTGTGTTCGATCTTCCCGGCGTACGCCTTTAGCATGTTCTACGAAAACATGTCCGGCTACCTGCGCGGCTTTGGTATCTCGCTCACGCCCGCCCTCATCACCATGATCTGCGTCTGCGGCATCCGCTTCTATTGGGTGTTCTGCGTGTTCCCGCACT
>CABUTH010000073.1 GCA_902494465.1 uncultured Collinsella sp. | reverse complement strand
GTTATCGAACTCGAAGACGCCCATGGGGCCATTCCAGAACACGGTCTTGGCACCCTTGACGGCCTCGGCGTAAAGCTCCTCGGTCTTGGGGCCGATGTCCATACCCTCACGATCGTCGGGGATAGCGTCGGAAGCGACAACCTCGGGGACAGCGTCCTCGCCAAAGTGATCGGCAACGCGGTTGTCGATGGGGAGCAGGATCTTGACGCCCTTCTCCTCGGCCTTCTTGAGCATCTCGCCGGCGCGCTCGACCCAGTCCTCTTCCTTGAGGGACTGGCCAACGGACAGGCCCTGAGCCAGGAAGAAGGTGTAGGCCATGCCGCCACCGATAATCAGGGTGTCAGCGGAGTCGATGAGGTGATCGAGAACGCCGATCTTGGAGGAAACCTTGGAACCGCCGACGATAGCGACGAAGGGGCGCTCGGGCTCGGCGAAAATGCCGGTCAGCGTGTCGACCTCCTTCTCAAGCAGGAAGCCAGCGACGGCAGGCAGGTAAGCGGCGGGGCCCACGACGGAACCCTGGGCGCGGTGAGCGGTGCCGAAGGCATCGAGAACGAAGACGTCACCATAGGAAGCGAGCTTCTTAGCGATCTCGGGGTCGTTCTTCTTCTCACGCTTATCGAAGCGGACGTTCTCGAGAACGAGAACCTTGCCCGGCTCGACGGCAGCGACGGCCTCGGCAGCCTTCTCGCCGTAAGTGTCTGCGACAAAGGCAACGTCGAGACCAGAGAGCTCGGCGAGCTTCTTGGCGACGGGCTCGAGGGACAGCTCGGGCTGGAAGCCGGTGCCATCGGGACGGCCGAGGTGGCTCATGAGGATGACGCGAGCGTTGTGCTCAACGAGATAGTTGATGGTGGGCAGGGCAGCCTTGATGCGGGTGGTGTCGCCAACGACGCCATCCTTGATAGGCACGTTAAAGTCAACGCGGACGAGAACGCGCTTTCCGTCGACATCGATGTCGCGGACGGTCTTCTTGGTAAAGGCCATGTTTGCTTCTACCTTTCGTACGTGTCTGCCTCCCATTACGGCAGACGATTTCTTATAAAAAGGGCGCGACCCTAGGGTGTAAGCCCTATAAGGCCGCGCCCTTCTTTAGACGCTCAACGAGCTATTCGCTAAAAGCTAAATTAAGCAACGAACTTCTCGAAGTACTTGATGGTGCGGACCATCTGAGAGGTGTAGGAGTTCTCGTTGTCGTACCAAGAGGTGACCTGAACGAGGGTCTGGCCGTTGCCGAGGTCAGAGCACATGGTCTGAGTGGCGTCGAAGATGGAGCCGTGGGTCTCGCCGACGATGTCGCGGGAGACGATCTGGTCCTCGTTGTAGGCGAAGGTCTCGGGGATGGTCTCGGCGTAGGCCTTCATGGCAGCGTTGACCTCGTCGACGGTGACCTTCTTGTCAACGACGGCGTAGAGGTTGGTCAGCGAGCCGGTCGGCGTCGGGACGCGCTGGGCGGCACCGATGAGCTTGCCGTTGAGCTCGGGGAGAACCAGGCCGATGGCCTTGGCAGCGCCCGTGGTGTTCGGGACGATGTTCTCGGAGCAGGCGCGGGAGCGACGGAAGTTGCCCTTGCGCTGCGGGCCGTCGAGCGGCATCTGGTCGCCGGTGAAGGCGTGGATGGTGGTCATGATGCCGGACACGATGGGAGCGAAGTCGTTCAGACCCTTGGCCATCGGGGCGAGGCAGTTGGTGGTGCAGGAAGCAGCGGAGATGATGTTGTCCTCAGCGGTCAGCGTCTCATGGTTGACGTTGTACACGATGGTGGGCAGATCGCTGCCGGCCGGAGCGGAGATGACGACCTTCTTGGCGCCAGCGTTGATGTGGGCCTGAGCCTTAGCCTTGCTGGTGTAGAAGCCGGTGCACTCGAGAACGACGTCGACGTCGAGGTCGCCCCAAGGCAGGTTGTTGGCGTCGGCCTCCTTGTAGATCTTGATCTCCTTGCCGTCAACGGTGATGGAATCCTCGCCAGCAACGACCTCGTGATCGCGAGCGTAGTTGCCCTGCGTGGAGTCGTACTTCAGCAGGTAAGCGAGCATATCGGGAGAGGTGAGGTCGTTGATAGCGACGATCTCGGAGCCCTCATGACCGAACATCTGACGGAAAGCCAGACGACCGATGCGACCGAAGCCGTTAATAGCAACCTTTACTGCCATTGTGTCTCCTTTCGTAAGGCCCCCGCGAGCTACAGCGCCCGCCGTTGAGGCCCACAAACTAACCACTCGCCTAATATACCTTTTTTTTGACTTGAATTTCACGAGAATGCTCGAAATTGAAAATCAAATTTACGTTAAAACGTTTTAAAGACTAAAATAGCAGCTAAATCCATATATAAGTCGTTACTTCAAACTACCTGTTTGCTTCAATGAGCTTTTCAAGCCGTAAAACACGATGGTAGAGGGCTGACTTCGACAAGGGAGGGTCAGCCATCTCCCCCAAATCACGCAGCGACAGATCAGGATAGCGCTCGCGCAGGTCGCAAAAGACCGCCAAGGCATCCGGAAGCGCATCGCGAAGGCCACGCTGCTCGAGCTCATCGATAAGCGCAAGCTGATGTTGGGCAGCACCGGCGCTTCTGGTCTGGTTGGCGAGCTCGGCATTCACGCGACGGTTCACATCGTTCTTAACCAACTTGACCGCGCGCGCCTCCTCAATCTCGGCAACGCTGCGCTTGGCACCAATCAGCTTTAATAGATGCTCGATTTCCTCGGCGCTCTTAATGTACACGGCATATGACCCCCGCCGTGCATTAACACGAGCATGGACCCCAATCTGCTCCAACAGATCGCAAAGTCCCTTGGCATATTGCTCGCCCTGCACAGCGATCTCCAAATGAAAATCGCCGCGTGGATCGGCCACGAAGCCGCCCGCGATGAGCGCGCCGCGGATATAGGCAAGTCTACAGCAAGGACGGGCAACGATATGTCGGGGTACGCCGGCGACAAGTCCTCCCCTACGGTCGAGGATACCCAGCAGAACCAAGGCCTTATCCAGGTCTGGCTGATCAGGCAAGGTGATGAGGTAGTTTCGAACCTTATGCAAGACAGATTTGCGGACGGTGAACTCCGTTTTGAGCTTAAGGATACGATGCGTCAGCGTGATCATCGTGCGCGCGACGGCTCCCGTCTCAGTCGCAACCGTCAAACGATACCGCCCAGAGCCGGTAAGCGAGAGCGTACCACTCACACGCGTGAGGGCGGCAAGCGTCGACAAGTCGCAGTATTCACATTCGGGTTCGCAGCGCGCAAGCTCGTCGCGCACCTCAGCGGTAAACGACATGCAGGCCTATGCCTTCGTGTTGGCGCGCGACAGGTCGCGGTGGGAGATGCTCACATGATACTGAGCGCCTTCCAGGTAACGGGCCGTGGCCTCGGCAATGGCAACGCTGCGGTGCTGGCCGCCCGTGCAGCCGATGGCGATAGAAAGCTGCGGCTTACCCTCCGCGATATAGCCCGGCATCACCGTATCGAGCAGCTGTGTCCAAGCCTTCCAAAACTCCTGCGTCTTGGGATGGTCCAGAACAAAATCGGAGACCTTTTTATCGAGACCGGTCATCGTGCGCATCTCGGGATCGTAGAACGGATTAGGCAGGAAGCGGACGTCGATCATAATGTCCGCCTCGACGGGCATGCCGTGCTTAAAGCCAAACGAGAACACGTGAACGTCCATGAGCTGCTGGTCGGACAGCTCGGAAAATGCCATACGTAGCTTGTTGCGCAGCGCAGAGGTGCGCAGACGGCTCGTGTCGATAATCATATCGGCTCGGTCGCGCACGCCCTGAAGCTGAAGGCGCTCGCGCTGAATGGCATCGGCCGTAGTCTCCCCCGGCTTGGCAATGGGATGACGGCGGCGATTTTCGCTGTAGCGACGGATCAGCACCTCGTCAGAGGCCTCGAGAAACACGATGTCACAGCTCATCTCGCGCTCCTCGAGTGCGGCGACCGCATCGAGCAACTCGTCAAACAGCCCCTGGCTACGCAAATCGCAGGTGACGGCGAGATGCCTGCCCACGCCCGTATTGATGCCGACGAGCTCGGCAAGCTGGGCGATGAGACGCGGAGGCAGGTTATCGATGCAAAAATAGCCCATGTCCTCGAACACGTGCATGGCCTGTGTGCGGCCCGATCCGGACATTCCGGTGATGATGACGATATCGGGGATGCGCTCCGAGCGCTCCGCCGCATCCATGGCATCTCCCTTTTGCATGTGCTGCCTCCCGAAAACAAGCGCGGGACCCAGCAACCCGGATCCCGCGCGGTCAATTGCCTATATTGAGTATACCGCCCCGAGCGGATACGAGGTCTGTCTTACGCCTCAAGCGCAGCCTTGAACCAACTTGTAATACTCGTGGGGTGCGTGATGGCGGTGCCGACGACAACGGCCCAGGCGCCAGCATCGATCGCGGCGCGAGCCTCCTCGGGCGTATGCACGCGACCCTCACAAATGATGGGAAGGCCGGGGAATTCCTCAGTCGCCTGACGCAGGAGCGGCAGGTCGGGGCCATCGGCCATGGTGCAGTCGATGGCGGCGACGCCGTGAGAAAGCGTGGTGGATACCAGGTCAAAGCCCATATCAACAGCACGGCGAATATCCTCGATGGTGGCACAATCCGCCATCAGGAGCACACCCTCCTCGTGCAGCGGACGGAAGGTATCCTCGACCGTCTTGCCATCGGGGCGCGGACGATCGGTGGCGTCGATCGCCACGATATCGGCACCGGCGGCAACGCAGGCGCGAGCATGACGCAGCGTCGGCGTGATGTAGACGCCCTCGTGTCCATCTTTCCACAGGCCGATGACGGGAACCTCGCAGCGGCCCTTAATGGCGGCGATGTCGGCAAGACCCTGGCAGCGAATAGCGGCGGCGCCACCAAGCTCGCAGGCGCGAGACATCTGAGCCATGGTCTCGGGCGTACGAAGCGGCTCGCCCATATAGGCCTGAACGCTCACGACGAGCTTGCCCTTTAGGGACTGGATCAAAGGATCAACGGTCATGTTCGACTCAACCTTTCTCAAAACAGCCTTCTGAGACACCGCACCTTGACGTTCAAACCGTCGCTCGCGTACCAAAGTACGCTTCGCTCCTCTTTCACGTCAATCTGCGGCACCTCAGAAGGCGCACTTGGTAGTTATGTTTACTTCAACGACGCAAGAAGGTGTTCGGCGGCACCGATAAGCGGCGCGTCGCCCTCCAGAGAACCGATGAGGATCGGCGTGTCCTGAAGCGGGTCGAGCGCCTGGCTGGCATAGCCCTCGTGCACCGAGTCCTTCCACGTCTGCGAGCGCCAATCGGGACCCTGGTGAATCACACCTCCCGAAAGCACGATGACCTCGGGATCCAAGATGTTGGCAAGCGAGCCCAAGCTGGCGCCCAGCGCAAAGCCGGCGTCATGGATGACCTCGGTCGCCTTTGCGTCGCCCGCACGGCACAGGTCGTTCACATCGCGACCGACCGAAGGACGGCTGGGGTCGACGCGACCAAAGCGCTCATCGTACATACGACCAATGGAAGTGCCCGAAGCAACCGACTCAAGATGACCAGAACGTCCGCAGGCGCAGGGAATGCCGGCAGCAGCCGAGCACTCGATGTGGCCCATATGGCCGGCAGCACCATGGAAGCCCTGCATCACGCGGCCGTTCTCGACATATGCGCCGCCGATGCCCGTACCGATGCCAAGGCACAAGACGGAGAACTTGCCCTTACCGACGCCCCAGTGGGCCTCGCCCAGAGCATGAGCCTGCACGTCTCCCACCACGGCAACGGGAAGACCAAGGTCCTCGCGCAGGCGCGGCCCCAACTGAACGCCGGACCAGCCGGGCATGATCTCGTTGGCATACGCGATGGCGCCCGTCTTGGGATCGACGACGCCTGCGGCACCGATACCGACACCGAGGACCTCGACATCGGGATTCGCCTCAAGAGCGGCCTTGATGGACGCCTCGATACGCTGGAAGACGGCCTCGCCGCCCTCCTGGGCCTCGGTAGGAACCTCGGCCTCAAATACGGGATGGGGCACGCTACCGTCAGCCGGATACTCCATAATGGCAGTCGCAATCTAGGTGCCGCCGATATCGACGGAGCAAACGTACTTGTTCTCCATGTCGCTCTCCTTAGGAGATAAAAACAACTACAGGAAATGCGCCGTCAGACTAGCCGCCACAGCGCGGTAAAGGTTTTCCAGGTGCCCGAGGTTGGGGTGAAAGTGGTCAGGCGTTGACCTAATGGGTCACGCCCGACCACTTTCACCCCAAGATCGGGTGCCTGGGGAAGCTTTACAGGAGACCGTTGTCCTGGAGGACCTTCTTAATCGCCTCGACGTTCTCGCCGGTCATGGCCTTCACCGGGCGCGGCATGGTCGGGCTGTCGAAGATGCGCATGAGGTTCATAGCGGTCTTGAAGGCGCCGACGCCACCGGCATAGCCCTGGACGCCCGAGGTGACATCCCAGATGTGGGAGATCTCGTTGAGGCGATCCTGCTCGGCCTTGACGGTAGCCCAGTCGCCGGCCTGAGCGGCCTTCCACTGACGCACGTAGCCCTCGGGCTCAACGTTAGCGAGACCCGGGACGGAACCGTCGGCGCCACCGAGGTAGGCGCCGTCGACAACAACCTCGTGACCGGTGAGGATGCTCATCGGGTGGCCGTTCTTCTCGTTCTCCTGAACGAGGTAGCGGAACGAGATGTCATCGCCCGAGGAATCCTTGACGCCGGCCAGGACGCCCTCGGCGCCGAGCTTGGCAAGGAGCTTCCAGGGGAGCTTGGTGTGGACGCACACGGGGATGTCGTAGGCGAAGATGGGCAGGTCGAGTTCCTCGTGCAGGATGCGGAAGTGCTCCTCGACCTCGGTCATGCCCTGCAGGGCATAGAACGGGCAGGTGGCGACAAGCGCGTCGGCACCCAGCTCCTGAGCGACCTTGCCGTGCTCGATCATGCGCTCGGTCTCGGTGTCGATGATGCCGACCAGAACAGGCACGCGGTGATCGACGATGCGCACGGCCTCGGCGATGATCTGACGACGACGCTCGTCGGTGGAGAAGACGACCTCGCCCGAGGAGCCCAGGAAGAACAGGCCATCGACGCCGGCATCGATCATGCGGTTGATGCTGCGCTCAAAGGAGGCAACATCGAGCTGGTGGTCTTCGGTATCGGGAACAACGACGGGAGGGATAACGCCGGTAAATTTCTGAGTTGCCACAAGAATCTCCTTAGTTGTCTGGCGGGCAGCCCTATGCCGCCCACTCTTGTTGGCAGTGTCCAGGCCGTCTAGGCCAAAGAACACGGGTAGAACGTTTGGTTAAAGAAGTCGACGACTTCGTTTTCGAACGCATTGATGCGCTCGTGAGCGTATTTGGCATAGATGATATGCCTCCGGTCACACTCAAAACCGTTGAATACGGCAAACTGACCCTTGGGGTCGCTCACGGTATCCATGAGCGAAGTGCCCATGAGCACCGAGCCGCGCACACGAGACGACAGCACCTCGAGGCCACCGGGAACTGGATTGGCAACCGCCGTGCAGGCAAGGCCCTGCTCGTCCAGAGCAGAAACCGCCAGCGCGACTCCACCGCCTAGACCCTCGCCCCATGCAAAAATGCGGTCGGGGTCCACGCCATCAAGATTGCGCGCGACCTTCGCCAACGCGCAGCCCCAACGGACGCGCTCGACAAAAGCAGGCGAGGTAATCCCCTGCTGCAGGTCGTCCGCACCAGCAACATCATCATCCAGCGCGAGGGCGGCATACCCCATGGCGGCAAATCTCGTCATGTGATGCCAACCGCGCACAGGCCGATCGATGTCGTGGAACATCAGGCACAGTGGCACGCGCTCAGATACTCGGGCACGACCAACAGGCTCAATCAAACGAGCGTGGACCGCATCGTCACCGAGTTCAAAGGAAACCTCCGAGTAACGGGCGCAGGGGTTAACAAAGTCAATCGCTGTAATGGCCAGGCCTTGAATCTCAAGATTCGAAGCGCATGTCTCTAAATCAGAAACATCTGCTTGGACATCACCGTGCCAGTCCCGATATTCTGCGAGCCTTGACGAAACCGTTCCAGGAATTCCCACGAGCCCGGGGACTATCAGCTCGTCAACATTGCTCTCGCACTTAGACATGAACCTCCCCTCCCTCACAGAAAAACGGAATGATCAGATCATCAAAGTCCTGAATCTCCTCGTGGCCAAAGCCCTCAAAGAACTCGTGGCGCTTCTCGCAGGACAGGTTGTTGTACACCGCAAACTGCGTTGCCGGCGGACAGACGATATCGGCTGTGCCCGTGCCAAACAGCACGGGGCACTTGACCATGGGGGCAAAGTTCTTGGAATCGAAGTACGCCAGCTTGGCATAGGCTTCCTCGATACGAGTCGAGTCCTCGTCAAACCAACGCGACCAATAGCGCAGACCCTCGTAGGCAATATCGTCGGCGTCCAGATCCCAAACCAGGCGGAAGTCCGATAAGAAGGGGTAGAGGATGGCCGCGCGGTCAACCAAATCGCTATTGAGCGCGCAGGTCGCAATACCCAAACCGCCGCCCTGCGATGCGCCGTTCACATACACGCGGGTAAGATCGATGCCCTCGAGCTCGCGAACGATACGGCACAGAATGCGGATATCCTGGTGCAAGCGGACATAGTAGAGATTGGCCGGGTCGCCGTCGATACCGGCGACGATATGGCCCGCGACCGTCGTGCCCTCAAATCCACCAATATCCTCGGAGGGGCCACCCTGGCCGGGGCAGTCGAGAGCAATGAGCGCCATGCCCATGCCCGCAAACGACGCCTGCTCAAACCAGCTGCGGCTCGCACCCGGATATCCATGGAACTGAAGCACCAGCGGCATGGGCTCCTCCGAGACCGGCTTGAGGTACTTGGCATGCAGGCGTGCACCACACATGCCGGTATACCAGAGGTCGAAAAACCGACAGGTCGCGGAATCCGCAACCGAAGCCGCCTCGATCGCGTAGTCGAGCTCGACGGTGTCGGCCTCGGCCATGCGATCCTTCCAAAAGAGATCGAAATCCGATGGACGGGGCATAGCGCCTCGATATTCACCAAATTGCTGTTGTAGCTCTTGAGCACTTGGCATGGCTCGTGAACCCAACCTTTCGAAATCGCAACGGAGG
>CABUTH010000072.1 GCA_902494465.1 uncultured Collinsella sp. | reverse complement strand
CCGCCGCCATGTCCGGTTGGTGGATCGCCTGGGGTCGCACCGAGACTGCCGCGAGCGCCGCGCTCACCTGTGCACTCGCGCTTGGCTGTCTGACCGGCAATACCTTCCTGGCAGCTGGGGTCGCCGCCGGCGTCGCGTCATTTTGGCTCGGCCCGGCAAGCGCCGCCGCGGCAACGGGCATTGGCGCGCTTTTTGCCCGTCTGGCCACGGTCGCGCTTTCAGCCGGAGGCGTGCTGGGGCTCGGTAACGTTGCCGCAGCGCTGGGAGACCCGCTCCTTTGGGCTGCCTTTGTGCTGGTCGCGGCAACTGCCGCAGCGTCATCTGCACTGCTCAATGCCCATGCCAAGCGTGCCGATCAGGGCTCAAACCTTGCCGCAATCGCCGCCATCGCTGTCACCGGCATAGGCTGCGCAGCGGCGTCCTGTCTTGCACACCATATGGAAATTGCCGGCCTTGCAGCCGCGGTCGTCGCCAAGGCGGCGGTTGCGGGAACCCTATCCTCTATAATCGTTGGGATATGCCTATATTTGCTCGGATACCAAAGAACCTATACGGAGAGTGATCTTTCGTGAACTTCCTGAACATCTTCGAGGACCACGTGGCCGGCATCTTCGGTGCCACCCGTGCCCCGTTCTCCTTTAAGAAGCTTGCCAAGCAGGCCGCTCGCGACATGGAGGATCAGACTCTGGTGATCAACGGCGTCAACACGGCGCCGGCACTCTATACCATCCTTATCGCCGCCGACGACGATCCCATGCTCGCCCCGTTCTACCCCGAGCTTTCGCGCGAGGTCCGCGAGTTTGTGAAGGCGCAGGCCGAAAAGCGCCGCTATGTCTTTGTCGGCGAGCCCCTCGTGCGCTTTATGATCGATCCGCAGCTGCGCGCCGGCAAGTTCTCGGTCTTTGCCGAGAACGTCGATGCCCCCACGCTCGGCCGCCTGTACGAAGATGAGCGCGCCTATCAAAACGGCCTGGGCCAGAACAACTCCGCGGCAAGCCGTGCCGCCAGCGCCCCGCGCGCCGGTCAGCAGCAGTTTGCTGCCCCGCAGCAGCAGCGCCCCGCCGCCATGCCCCAGCAGCAGCCGACGCCTCGCGCCGCTGCTCCCGACCCGGTTGCCGTGGCAGACCCCTTCGCGCCTAGCGTCCCCGACCCCGCCGCCGCACCCATCCCGGTGCCGCAGACCGTCTCGCGCGACGCGCTTGCCGGCATGGGCGGAGCCGCCGCGACCGGTGCCGCCGTGGGCCTAGGCGCCGCAGCCGGCATCGCCTCCAACATGGCGAGCACTCGCGCCCCGCAGCGCCCGCTCGCCCAGCTCGTCGACGTCGTGAGCGGCGAGAGCCATAGCATCACCTCCGCACAGGTGACCATCGGTCGCGAGCGCTCGGTTTCCGACATTGCCCTGCGCGACCCCAACGTGTCGCGCCGCCACGCCCAGCTCACCTTTACGGGCTCGGATTGGTCGATCGAGGACCTCAATTCCACCAACGGCACGCTCGTCAACAACCGCCGCATTACGCGCTGCCCGCTGCGCAACGGCGATCTGCTGACGTTTGGCCTGAGCACCTTTGAATTTAGGGGATAGTCGCTTATGAACATCGATATCGTCCTTTTTGCAGGCCGCATCGTCCTGGTCGCCCTGCTCTATATCTTCCTGTTCGCCGTCATGAAGACCGGCGTTGGACTTGTGCGCGGGCAGCGCCGCGACTCGGCTATCTGGACGATTGATGTGGACAAGGGTCCGCGCGGTATCCGCGGCATCCACGTAGACATGCTCGGCCCCGTCATCGTCGGTCGCTCGCCATCTTCGGACATCTGCATCAACGAACCGTTCGTCTCGGCCTCACATGCGCGCTTTTCGCTGCAGGGCCCGGCGCTCATCATCGAGGACCTCAACTCGCTTAACGGCACGCTCGTCAACGGCCGCCAGCTTGTTGAGCCCGCAACGCTGCGCGAGGGCGACGAAGTCCAGATTGGCGACGTGGTCATGAAGGTGAACCGTCGATGATCGACGAGGAGAACAAGTCCGCAACTATGACCGAGGCACCGGCCGCCGCCACAGCTGCGCCGGCCCACGCCGCTCCGGCGGGCTCCGCACCCGTGGAGCCCGAGGACACCGTGTTCTCCCTGCCTCTTTCGCATGTAACGCATGATATTTCGGATCTCGCCGATAACGAGGACGAAGAGGATGCCGTAGCGGCGCCCATCGGCGCACATGCTGCGGAACAGCCCACAGCGCCCGAAGCAACCCCGGCGCCGGCTCACTTTGCAGAGCCCGTCGCCGCGGCAATCAACGAGAGCGCTGCGGTGTTTGCGGCACCCGAGCCCGCCGCGCCGGCGTTTCCCATAGCCCCGGCATCCGAGGTTGCGCCCGCGTCTACGCCGGCGCCCGAGGCGGGGACATCCCCCGAGGACGGCCCTGCACCCAAGACCCCGCAGCCTGCGCCCGCATGCGAGTCCGATGCCGTGGCCGAGCCCGCCACCCAGTCGCAAAACACGCCCGCGCCGTCGCACTTTGCGACGCCCGAGCCTATAGACGTCAGCCCGCAAGATGACGAGTCGACCGCCCGCGTGTCCGAGGAGCCCGACTCCCCGGACACCGGCGATTCCGAATCAAACGCCGAGACCGACACCGTCTCTCCCGGTGACACTGCCGAGATCGACGTTGCCGCCGTTGAGGCCAAGCTCAAAGACCCCGGCTCGACCATGAGCTTTGAGCCCCTGACCGAGGAACGCATCGAGACCGACTCGACCTATGATGCCGGCACCACCACGCAACTCATGTGGGGCGCCCGCTCTGACGTTGGCTGCGTGCGCCCGCACAACGAGGATTCCTACCTGGTGCAGTCGCCGCTCTTTTCCGTATGCGACGGCATGGGTGGTCACGCTGCCGGCGAGGTGGCCTCTTCTATCGCTGTCGAGACCATCGCCAAAACAGCTCCTCAGTCTGCCGACGCCGCACGCCTGGCGGCAGCCGTCGAGGCCGCCAACGCCGCCGTAATCGAGGCTGCCTTGAATGGCCTGGGCAAGCCCGGCATGGGCTGCACAGCCACTTGCGCCTATATCGAAAACGACACGCTCGCCATCGCCCACGTGGGTGACTCTCGCGCCTACCTGCTCCACGAGGGCACGCTCATCCGCGTGACCCGCGACCACTCCTACGTGGAGGAGCTCGTGGACGCCGGCGAGATTACGGCAGACGAGGCTCGCGTCCACCCCAACCGTTCGGTCATCACCCGCGCGCTGGGCTCGGACCCCGCTATGTATGCCGACCACTTCACTCTGCATATCGAGGAAGGCGACCGTCTGATCCTGTGCTCCGACGGCCTTTCGAGCATGATTCCCGATAGCGATATCGAGAACATCGCCACGCAGTCCTCAACCGCGCAAATCTGCGTCGACAACCTAGTGGACGCGGCGCTTGCCGCCGGCGGCCACGACAACGTGACCGTAGTAGTCGTTGACCTGGTTGACGATGGCGTTATGCGCGAGGCGCAGCGTGTGCGTCGCCGCAACATTACTATCGCCGCCATCCTGGCCCTCGTCTTTGTGCTGGCAGCTGGCATCTGGGCCTACACGGGTGTCACCGGCTCGTACTACCTGGGTACCTACCAGGGCAATGTCGCCGTCTGGCGCGGCCTGCCCGGCAAGCCGCTCGGACTCAAGCTCCACTGGCTCGAAAGCGAAACCAGCATCAAGCTATCCGACCTGCCCGAAGACACGCAAAACCGCCTCAAGGCGGGTATTCCGCAAACAAGTGTCGACGATGCGCAGGACACGATATCCAAGTACCGCCACCAGATCGACGAGGAGCAGACCCGCCAGGTGATCGACGCGCAAACGATTCGCGACAACACCAATCAGGGATCGACCTCCGAATCAGATTCTGAGAAAACCGCCGAACAGTCCGCCGAGGCCGAAGCCTCCGATAAGAATTAGAAAGGGAGTGCCGCTTATGAGTCGCCGCAACACCGAGCTGCTCTTGCTCATCGCCTCGGCGTTCCCCGTCATCCTGCTGTATGCGATGTACGTCCTCACCGCGGGCGCCGCCATCTCCTTTGAGACGCTCGCCGTACCGATCGGCCTCTTTGCCGCCTTTGCCGCGGCCCACATTGCCGTGCGCATCTTGGCGCCCGGTGCCGACCCCGCCATCCTACCCATCGTATTTATACTTTCGGGCATCGGCATCACGTTCGTGACGCGTCTCGCCCCCGCTCTCGCCATCTCGCAGCTCATCATCCTGTTTGTCTCGGTGGCGCTCATGGTGGGAACGCTCGCACTGGTCAAAAACCTCGACGTGGTCATGCGCTACAAGTACACCTTTGGCATCATCGGCATCATCCTGCTGATGCTGCCTATCTTTATCGGCACCACGATCTCGGGCTCCAAGCTGTGGATTCGCATCGCGGGCTTTACCATCCAGCCCGGCGAGTTCGCCAAGGTCTTTATCGTCCTGTTCCTGGCCGGATACCTGGCCGAGAACCGCGAGCTGCTCTCCATCTCCAACCGCAAGATCCTGGGCTTTAAGATCCCTCGCCTGCGACTGCTGCTGCCGCTGTTTGCCGTGTGGGGTGTGTGCCTGCTCGTCGTCGTCTTCGAACGCGACCTGGGTTCGGCCGTGCTGTTCTACACCATCTTCTTGCTGATGCTCTACGTTGCCACGGGGCGCTTTTCATATGTCGTTATCGGCCTTGCGCTCTTAGCCGTCGGAGCCGTAGGCGCCTACAAGTTCCTGTCTCACGTTCAGGTGCGTTTCCAGGTTTGGGTCGATCCGTTTAAGGACGCCCAGGGCCAGGGCTACCAGATCGTCCAGTCGCTCTTCTCGCTCGCCGACGGCGGTCTGGTCGGTGTTGGCATCGGCAACGGCATGGCCAACAACATCCCTGTCGTCGAGTCCGACTTTATCTTCTCGGCTATCGGCGAGGAGATGGGCCTTTTGGGCGGCGGCGCCGTGCTCATCCTGTTTATGCTCTTTGCCGTGCGTGGCCTCACCACGGCTGCCCGCGCTAAATCCGACCTCGCCGCCTTTAGTGCCACGGGCCTTACGGCAGCCATCAGCTTCCAGGCCTTCTTGATCGTTGGCGGCGTAACCCGCCTGATCCCGCTGACCGGCGTCACCCTACCCTTTATGAGCCAGGGCGGCTCCTCTCTGCTGGCGAGCTTTATCATCGTCGCGCTCCTGCTGCGCGCCGGTGACGAGGCGACCGGACGCGAGGCCGAGCTTACCGGCACCGGCACCATGGCCGCCATCACCGATGATCAGGTCGCATCTGCCGCCGCCCCGACGGGCACGCGCTTTGCCACCTCGTCTTCCTACGGCAGCGGCAGCCATTCCGTCGGCTCGCGCATGCGCCGTCGCCTGCTCGACACGCCTGAATCCGGTGTGCTCGGCCGCGTTGCGCTCGCCAACCGTCTAACCCGTGCGGTGCTCGCCTTTACGGCGCTGTTCGCCATCCTTATCGGCAACCTCACCTATGTCCAGGTCATTAAGGCCAAGGACTATCAGGACATGCCGACCAACAACCACACCATCGCCCGCTCCAAGTACATCCAGCGCGGCTCCATCATCACGTCCGACGGCGTGACGCTGGCCGAGTCGCTGCAGCAGGAGGACGGCACCTACGTACGCTCCTACCCCAACGGTAACCTGGCAGCGCACGTGGTTGGCTACGTGAGCCAGCAGTATGGCACCACCGCCATCGAGAGCGTCATGAACGACACGCTCACCGGCTCTAAGGATTACTCCAGCTGGAACAACGCCATCGCGTCGCTCGCGGGCCAGACCCAGCCG
Source organism: uncultured Collinsella sp. (assembly GCA_902494465.1). GTDB lineage: Bacteria > Actinomycetota > Coriobacteriia > Coriobacteriales > Coriobacteriaceae > Collinsella. The sequence continues at coordinate 3,337 of CABUTH010000072.1, read as the reverse complement.
GGCAACACCGCCAAGCTCACCATCGACTCGCGCATCCAGACGGCTGCTGAGCAGGCGCTCAAGGGCTTTAAGGGCGCTGTAGTGGTCATCGACCCGCGTACCGGCGCGGTGCTCGCATGTGCCAGCTCGCCCACCTACGACAACACCAACATCGATGCCCTGCTGCAGACGGGCGGCGGCGAGGACGGCTCCATGTACAATCGCGCCATGGACGCGCTGTACACGCCGGGCTCAACGTTTAAGGTCGTTACGCTTTCCGCGGCACTCGAGACCGGTACCGCCAGCCTTACCAGCACCTACCAGGCGCCCGGCTCCATGGACATCGGCAACGCACCGGTCACCAACTCTGCCAACGAGAGCTACGGCACCATCAGCCTGCAGCAGGCCTTTGCCGTGTCCTCCAACGTCGTCTTTGGCCAGGTGGCAAACGAAGTTGGCGCAAACACGCTCGTGCAGTTTGCCAACGCCTTTGGCTACGGCCAAAAGCTCGGCCAGGACCTGACCTCCGCGGCCTCCATCATGGCCGACCCGTCGCTCATGACCGAGTGGGAGACCGCCTGGGCCGGCGCCGGCCAGCCTGTCGGCATGGACCACACGCCCGGCCCGCAGACCACCGTCATGCAGAACGCCGTGATTGCCGCCGCCATCGCTAACAGCGGCGTGGTCATGGACCCGTACTTTGTAGCCCAGGTACTCGCCCCGGACGGAACCGTGGTCAAGACCACGCAGTCCCGCTCGCTGGGTCAGGCCGTCAGCTCCGCCACGGCCGACCAGGTCAAGCAGGCCATGCTTGCCGTCGTCCAGTCCGGCACCGGCACCGATGCCCAGATCCCCGGCGTCAAGGTCGCCGGCAAGACCGGCTCGGCCGAGACCGGCGGCACCAACGTCAACTCGATGTTCGTTGGCTTTGCACCTTACGATTCACCCACGGTCGCCATCTCGGTGGCCTTGGAGGATTTCGACAAGCATGACGTCGAGGCCGCCAAGATCGCCGGTATCGTCCTGACCGCGGCGCTTGCCGCACAGGGAGCGTGATGCCCATGATCGAATCGGACACCCGAGGCGCGCCACGGCCGAAGAGCTAGCGGCAACGCGCCACACGGCCCCAGCGGCCACATCGTAGGTACTACACACATCGTTGAGCGAATAGTTATGTTAGGAGCAGGAATGGAACAGAGGGTCCTCGGGGGAAGATACCTCCTCAAGGATAAGGTGGGAACAGGCGGCATGGCGACCGTCTACCGTGCACAGGACCAGGTCCTCGACCGCACGGTAGCCGTCAAGATCATGCTGCCACAGTATGCTGGCGACGCAACCTTCGCCGCACGCTTTAAGCAGGAGGCCCAGGCAGCAGCCGGCCTCTCCTCCCCCTATATCGTGGGCGTCTACGATTGGGGCAAGGACGGCGACACCTATTACATCGTCATGGAGTACCTGCGCGGCACCGACCTTAAGAGCGGCATCAAGAGCCACGGCGCCCTCGACCCCAAGAAGGTCGCCCAGATCGGCTCGCAGATTAGCTCCGCGCTTTCGGTCGCCCACAAGCACGAGATCATCCACCGCGACATTAAGCCGCAGAACATCATGGTGCTGCCCGACGGCAACATCAAGGTGATGGACTTTGGCATCGCGCGCGCCAAGAACAGCCACCTCACGCAAGACAACAACGTGCTGGGAACCGCCCACTACGTCAGCCCCGAGCAGACCCGTGGTCAGGACCTCGGCCCCACCTCGGATATCTACTCGCTGGGCGTCGTGATGTATGAATGCGCCACCGGCCGCGTGCCCTTTGACGGTGACGACGCTATCTCGGTCGCACTCAAGCAGGTCAACGAGCTGCCTATTCCGCCGAGCCAGATCAACTCCGGTGTCGACGCCGACCTTGAGCGCATCATCCTCAAGTGCATGGAGAAGGACCCCGCAAACCGCTTCCAGACCGCCGACGAGCTGCGTCAGGTGCTCAACAGCTACCTGTCGGGCCGTGCCGTCAACGTCTCGGAGCCCACGCGCATCATCGGTGCCCCCGGTGAACTGGGCGCCACCAAGACTCGCGAGCTTTCCGATCAGACGCGCGCCATGGTGCGTCCCGTCTCGGGCGTGAGCGGCCAGAATACCGCCCGTAGCTCGGTTTCGGGCTCCACCGGCTCCTACGAGGTCGAAGAGCCCAAATCCAACAAGAACAAGATCATCGCCGCCGTGGTGGCAGCGGTTGCCGTCATCGGCATCGTGGTGGCCTTTGCCACAGGACTCTTTGGCGGCGAGCAGGTCACCGTGCCCGATGTGCTGGGCAAGGACCAGCAGACTGCCGTCGAGCTGATCAAGGAAGCCGGCCTCGAGGTCGGCACCATCGACCAAAGCTACAACGACGATGTCGACGAGGGCAAGGTCGCCGAGCAGACGCCCAACGGCAACACCAAGAAGGCCAAGGGCACCAAGGTGAACCTGGTAATCTCCAAGGGCCCCAAGCCCTCCGAGAAGGTTGAGGTTCCCCGGCTTGTCGGCCTGACCAAGGACCAGGCCGAGGCCGCGCTGGCAAGCGTCGGCCTGAAGGGCAACGCCTCCGAGGAGGCCAACGAGGCCGATGAGGGCCAGGTCTTTGAGCAGAGCACCGAAGCCGGTAAGGAAGTCGCGAAGGGCACGACCATCTCGTACAAGGTCTCGAGCGGCCCGGATACCACGTCCGTCCCCGATCTGACCGACATGACCGAGGCCCAGGCGCGCAACGCCCTCGATATGGCAGGCTTTGGCGTCGACGTGAGCTACCAGGAGAACGACTCGGTTACCGAGGGCACCGTGATCAGCTGGAACCCCAGCGGCAAGCAGAAGCCCGGCGCCACGATTACCGTCGTCATTGCCAAGAAGTCCGGCAAGGCCACTGTCCCGGGCAACCTGTACGGTAAGAGCATTTCCGCCGCCGTCACCGCGCTCAACAACGCCGGTTTCTATAACATCGGCTTCTGTGACCAGAACGGCAATCCCGTGAGCGGTAACGAGGATGCCACCGTTACGGGCGTCTCCCCCACCGGCAAGCAGTCCACCGACAGCACGATCACGCTAACGGTCGCACTTTCTGGCTCTGGTTCGGGCTCTGGCTCGGGCACGGGTGACGATTCCGGTACGACCAACTAGTCGCCACCCCACCGCCCATCACGGCTCTCGCCGCAAACATATTCGCTCACAGGCGCCCGCTTGCTCCCCCTGCAAGCGGGCGCTTCGTTTTTGACATGGCATGAACCAGAAGAACCCGGCACCGTAGCGGTACCGGGCTCGATATTCCTCTGGTGCCCCCGGGCGGATTCGAAAACTCCCCCCGCGGGGAAATTGGTGACGCGGGTGT
>CABUTH010000071.1 GCA_902494465.1 uncultured Collinsella sp. | reverse complement strand
AGTCGGCAGCGAGGGCAAACGAGATCAGCGAGGTCGATTTTAGGAGAGGGCTGCCATCGCCGTGAGGTTGCCGGTGAAGGAGAGTTCGCCTTCCAGGATGATGGTGAGCGCCGAAACCGCTGCGAGCGACCGCGTGCCCAAGGCGCCCGCCTTGTCCGAATCCATGGCGCCGGTTACGTCGCGGAGCAGTCCGCCAATCAAAAACGCGATAACGTACGTGACGGCGCTCATGAGTTTCTGGAGCCAAGAAAACTCGCCGGCGCTTGTCGTACTCATGGCGGCTATATACCCGTTAACAACAAATGCGAGGATACCAACGGCGATGACCGTCGTCGTGTAGCTCTTCCGGGAGAGTCGACTCTTAGCCAGTCCAAACCATGGCGCCATGAAGACCGTGGCGGCATAGACCCAGATAAACTCAAGGCCTAGCGTGTACCAGTAGTGCGTGTTGAGGGTAACATCGGGAATGGGGGAGACGACCGTGGACCACGCGAGTGCCACGAGGCAATAAAACGCAGTGGGCATAACGACCTTGCCAAGGCGCTGCGCCGTCCGTTGCATTTGCGACTTCCACGTTGCTCCACCGTCCCAAGCACGCGCGGCAGAAGCGATGAGAAAATAGCCCGAGATCATAAAGAAGACCTCGTTGGCCCAGCAGCCCAGCAAGTTAATAAAACCGGGCACGCCGGAATAGGGGAAGGCGGCAAGCGGCGCGTATTCCGGCGTGCCGACGCAGGTCGCTTGGAAGGTCCACTGAAAGGTGTGGAACACCGCGATACCGGCGACCGCGATTAAGCGCAGCGCTTCGATGGATATATTGCGTGCGGCTTTGGGCTGCATGACGTCCTTTCGTATCGGTTTTTCCTCTGCGAGCTCCATAGATTATATAAACGCCCGCTGGCGCGCTGACCCTTTGATACCATGAAACGACAGGTATTTCCTAAGGAGCACATTTGTCTACTAACGCCTCTGGCAGCCCTGTTCTGTCGCTGCTTATCCCCATTTACAATGTTCAGCGCTACCTGCGCGAGTGTCTCGATTCCGCCCTGGCGCAGACGCTCAAGGATATTGAGATCATCTGCATTAACGACGGATCGACCGACAACTCGCCGGCGATTATCCGCGAGTATATGGAGCGCGATGGGCGCGTCAAGATGATCGACAAGGCCAACAGCGGCTACGGCGACTCGATGAACCGCGGTCTGGAGATGGCGCGTGGCAAGTACGTTGGCATCTTGGAGTCCGATGACTTTATGGCGCCCGACGCACTCGAAAAACTTGTCTCGGCCGCCGATACCAATAATGCCGACTTTGCGAAGGCGAACTTTGATTTCTACTGGTCTAAGCCCGAGGAGCGCCGTTCGCTGCACGAGATGTTTAAAGCCAAGGACTGTGGCAAGCCAGTGCACCCGAGCGATACGACGCAGTTCTTTAAGCAAAAGCCGTCGATTTGGTCGGCCGTGTACCGTCGCGATTTTCTTGAGCGCAACGGCATTACGTTCCTGCCGACTCCGGGGGCATCCTTTCAGGACACGTCATTCGCCTTTAAGGTGATCGCGTGCGCCGATAAGGCTGTTTACCTGCATGATGCCGTGTTGTCGTATCGCCAGGACAACGAGAATTCCTCGGTCAATTCTTCGGCTAAGGTCTTTTGCGTCAATACCGAGTATGCCGAGATTGAGCGTTGGATTCGAGAGGATTATGCCCGTGACCACGCAAGTGATGACGTCGCGCGCATGCTCAAGTTCAATCAGCTCATTAAGTACGATTCGTACATGTGGAACTACGTGCGCCTGGCGCCCAAGTTCTATAAGGAGTTCCTGGTGCAGATGGCCAAGGAATTTCAGGCGGCTTTGGACGCGGGGGAGTTTTCGCTTGACGACCTCAAGCCGTGGAAGCGCGCGAATCTCGCTGCCATCCTCAAAGATCCTGAGGGCTGGGTTGACGTGCATCCGAGCTTTGCGACGGATGGTGCCTTGGGGCGTGCTAAGTATTACGCCTCGGTTGGAGGCCCAGGCGTGGTCGCCGCCTTCCTCATCGAATCGCTGAGGGGGTAGGTCGGCATGGGAGAGGCCTCGTGTCCTAAAGCTACCATTGTCGTCCCCGTTTATAACTCCGCGCGCTCCATTCAGCGATGCCTCGATTCGCTGTTGGCTCAGTCCGAGCGCTCGATTCAGGTTGTCTGCGTCAACGACGGTTCGACTGATGACTCGTTGAACGTGTTGCGCCAGATCGCGCAGGCCGACGATCGCGTACTGGTGATTGATCAGGAAAACGCGGGCGTCTCGTGTGCTCGAAATGCCGGTATCGATGCCGCCGAGGGCGAGACCGTCTTTTTTGTGGACGCCGACGATTACATCGATGCCCAGACGGTCGAGCGCGTGTTGCATGTCATGGAGTCTGCAGATGCCGAGGCCGCCGTTTTTGGCGGCGTCTGTGAACCTGCCGATGCTGCCCCTAAACGCGTCCAGCAACTCATGAGCCCCAAAGCTGGTACCTTCGGCGCCCGTGATCCCCAACTGCTGTTCCATTCGAATGCGCAGCCCTATGCCTGCCGCGTGGCTTTTTCGCGCGAGCTGCTCAATCGCGAAGGCATTCGCTTCGCCTCCGGTTTGGCTTTGGGCGAGGACGTCGTCTTCCAATTTGCGGCTTATGCGCTTGCCCGCAAGACCGTCGTCATGCCGGACAAGTTCTACCACTACGTGATGGAGAGCGAATCGGCGACGCACGAGTTCAACAGTGCCGAGGCTCGCGCCAAAAAGCTTGACGCCCACATGAGGATGCTCGAGGAGGTCTTGGAGGACTGGGCGGCCTACGGTCTTTTGGACCTGTGCCCCGGCGAGCTGATAACTTGGTTTTTGGACCTCATTGTGTTCGACCTGGCGCGCTTGGATGCCGATGACTTCCATCACGTGGCGGCTCGCGTCAACATGGATCTCACGACGTTTTTGGGAACGAAGTGGGCGGATATGCCTGCTAAGGGTGCCGTTTGTCGTGTTGCCCGCAAGCTCGTTGCGGCGACCGCGGGCGTTTCGATGGCAGACGCCACGCTGTTCTATCTTTCGACTCGCGGTCTCAAAGCCTGTCTGGAACGCTTTCTCTAATTCCAAGCGCCGCCGCCCGCCGCAACTCGGCTGCTAAAATAACCCTGTTACACGCTATTCAACAGGAGGTTCTCTTGCAGAACTCTGATACCCCTAAAGTTTCGCAGCTTGTTCCCATCTGCAATGTTGAGCGCTACCTGCGCGAGTGCCTCGATTCCGCCGTGGCTCAGACGCTCAAGGACATCGAGATCATCTGCATCAACGACGGCTCCACCGATAGCTCGCCAGATATCATCCGCGAGTACATGGAGCGCGACCCCCGTGTAAAGATGATCGACAAGGCCAACAGCGGCTACGGCGACTCGATGAACCGCGGCCTGGAGATGGCGCGTGGCGAGTACGTGGGCATCCTTGAGTCCGATGACTTTATGTTTGAGGATTCGCTCCAAAAGCTGGTCGCCAAGGCCGATGCTGAACATGCCGATGTGGTAAAGGGCGACTTTTACCTGTATTGGTCCACGCCCAGCGAGCGCCGTGAGCTGTTTGGGATCATCGACGAGCATATGACGGGCGCCGCGTATCGCCCCGTCGATCGCCCGGGCATCTTCTACCGCAAACCTTCCATTTGGTCGGCTATCTATCGGCGCGAGTTCCTCAACGACAATCAGATTCGGTTCCTTCCCACGCCGGGTGCCTCGTATCAGGACGCAGGCTTTAACTTTAAGGTTTGGGCATGCGCCGAGCGTGCCGCGTTTATTGCGGACCCCATTTTGTGCTATCGCCAGGATAACGAGAAGAGCTCCGTTAATTCGCCTAACAAGGTGTTTTGCGTGTGCGAAGAATATGCCGAGATGCAACGCTTTTTGGATGAACGCCCCGAGCTTAAGGCTCAGCTTCAGGGCATTTTAATGCGCATGAAGGTCGATACGTACCGTTGGAATGATGAGCGCCTGGTCGATGAGTTGCGCGAGCAGTTTTGGGAGAAGGCCTCTCCCGAGCTCAAGGCCGACTGGGATGCCGGTCGCTTTGACCTGTCGCTGTTCGATCCGCGTGGCGAGACCGACTTGCGCCTGATGGTCAAGTCGCCCCGCGCCTATATCGATTCGCGCTTTGGCTTTAAAAAGCCGGGCAAGATCAATACGTTTAAGCACTACTTTAAGATCGGCGGCCTGCCGCTGGTCTGGCGCGTGCTGACGTATCAGCGCACCTACGGTGATAATCCGCACCCCGATGACGTTCCGGCCGCACAGTAGGAGCGAGTGACTATGGCTACCCCCAAGATTTCCGTTGTCGTTCCCATCTATAACGTGGAGGAGTGCCTGGCCTGGTGCCTGGACTCCCTGCTTGCGCAGGACATGCCCGATTGGGAAGGCGTGCTGGTCAACGATGGCTCACCGGATGGGTCGCGAGACATTGCGGCTGCCTATTGCGAAAAGGACGCGCGCTTTACGCTGGTCGATAAGCCCAACGGGGGCCTGTCGAGCGCACGTAATGCAGGCATCGCTGCGTCCACGGCGCCTATCGTTGCGTTTTTGGATTCCGACGACCGCTTTACGCCCGATGCGTGCCGCGTGATCGTCGATGCCTTTGAGCGCCAAGACTGCGACGTTTTGACCTTTGGCGCGAATCCGTATCCGCTGGAGGCGGGGTATCCGTGGCTAAACTATGTGCTGAGTCCGCACGATGTGTCGTTTGAAGGCTATAGCTCTGACCTGCTGTTTAAGGAAGCGTCTCGCCCCTTTGCATGGCGCACCGCCTGCAAACGTGAGTTTTTGCTGGGCAACGGGATCGTGTTCGACGAAACCGTTAAGTATGGCGAGGACCAGGTCTTTGATTTTGCCGTGTACGGTCGTTCGCGCAAGACCGCGCTTATCTCGAACAAGCTGTACGACTACCGTGTGGCGCGCAAGGGTTCGCTCATGGACACCATGCGCTATGACGACGAGACGCGACTGCTGGAGCACGTGAAGATTTACTCCGCGGTGCTGGCTGACTGGCAGCGCGACGGTCTCGATGTCCAACATGCCGAGGACCTGGCGTACTTCCTATGCGATCTGGTGCTGTACGATGCGCTCAGATTGCTGGGTTCGGACTGCGGCAAGGTGTTTGCTGCCGTTGCCACGGCGCTTGCCGGTTCTGCTGTGGGCAGCGATGCTGCGCTCGCACAATGTGCCCCGTCTGTTGCCGCTATGGTGCGCGCGGCGCTTGCCAGCAAGGCCCCCAATGCCCGTGCATGCAAAAAGCTCATGTTCGATTACGACATCTTGAGGTTTGGGCGCCTGGGTGCCTGCAAGCGCATGGCAGCGAACGCCCTGGGAAAGCGAGAAGTGTAGATGAGTATCAAGCGTTTGGCACTTTGCCGCAGTCAGGGCCGTCTGTTTGTGCTGCTTCGTTTTGCCGGTCAGGATGTCGCCGCGCTTATTGAGCGGGAGGGTTCTCAAGCGTTTGCCCATGCGACGACGAGCGGTTCTTGTGTGCCGTCGCCGGTGCTCCCGGTCGATCATGGCCGTGTGCTGGCGCTTTGCCCTTCCGTTTCCGATTACGAGCGCGAGCTCGCCGTCTTGGTGCTTCCCTTTTTGGACGGCTCTACGATTGACGTCACATTTGCATCCGGTGACCAAAGGTTGGGCTCCATTCGCCTCGATAGCCGCGTGGCCAAGCTGGAATCCAAGGTTAACTACAAAGCAAAGCCTGCGCTGTGCGCGCTTATCCGCGATGCGCAGCGTGGCGAATGCTGCGGTTGCTACGAGATCGATGCCATTCGCTATTTGCCGGCAGACGCCGGCGCGGTGTGGCGCTATGAGGTTACCTGGGCGGGAGACCCCCAGTGCACCCCTGAGTTTCAGATCTTCGATACGCATATGAACGCCATCGATGTTACCGTGCATGTTTTTGAATCGCAGGTTGACGTGCCGCAGCGCAACGGTTGCCGCGTCAATAAAACGTATCTGAGCGTTGAGATGCCTCAGGATATACGAGATTTTGTCGCGATTGTGAGCGATCCCACGGCGCAGATTCAGAGTGGTTTTTGCGCCATGGATGGTCGTCTGTACAACGGCATGGTCGACGACAGCTGGAACCGTATGAAGGACGCCCGTGCAGACGACGCAGCTTATCGACGTTGGTTTGAGCAGCATCGCGCAAAGCCGGGCGATTTAGCGTGCCAGCGTGTCGCTTCGGCGGTCTTTGCTTATAGGCCGCTCGTGAGCATTGTGGTGCCTTGCTACAAGACTGATCGGTTCTACCTGCGCGAGCTGCTGGATTCGGTGCTAGCCCAGAGCTATGACAACTGGGAATTGCTGCTGATGGACGCCTCACCCGAATGGGATGCGGTGGCCGACCTTGCGGCGGACGCCAACGACGAGCGCATCCGTCGCATCGAGCTTTCCGGCAACGGCGGCATTGTGCTCAACACCAACGCTGGTATTCAGCAGGCGAATGGCGACTACATCGCGTTCTTGGACCACGATGACATCCTGGAACCGGACGCATTATTCCACTATGTTGCCGCGCTGAATAAGGCGGCCGAGGGCGAGCGTCCCCAGGTCCTGTTCTGCGACGAGGACATGTTCCAGAAAACGGGGGAGTGGGGCCAGCCGGTCTTTAAGACCGTACTCAACGTCGACCTGCTCTATAGCCATAACTGCGTGACGCATTTCCTGATGGTGGAGAAGGCGCTCATCGACCGTATTGGCATGTCGCCGGAAGACGTCGCGGGCGCACAGGATTACGACCTTACGCTTCGCTGCCTTGCGGCGGGCGCGCGGTTTGAGCATGTTGCGCACGTGCTGTATCACTGGCGCGTGCATCCCGGTTCAACTGCCGATAGCAAGCCGTATGCTATTGAAGCCGGGCGCCTTGCGCTTCAGCGCTACTTTAACACGCTGGGCATTTGCGGAACGGTCGAGGAGACCGAGACTCCGTTTGTCTACCGTATGCGCTATGCGCTGCCGGAGTCTGCGCCGCTGGTGAGCATTGTGATCCCCACCAAGGATCACGTTGAGACGCTCGACGCCTGCGTGATGTCGATTGCTCAGAAGGTCACGTATGCCAATTACGAGATCGTCTTGGTAGAGAACAACAGCGAAGCCCCGGAGACGTTTGCGTATTACGAAGCCCTGCCAGAGCGCGTGGCTGCAGCATCCGAAGGCAAGGGCATCGTGCGCGTTGTGTACTGGCCGGGAGAGTTTAATTATTCGAAAATCATTAACTTTGGCGTGGAACATGCCAAGGGCGATTACCTTCTGCTGCTGAACAACGACACCGAGGTCATAAGCCCCGACTTTATCGAAGATATGATGGGCTATCTGCAGCGTCCCGATGCGGGCGTGGTGGGCGCCAAGCTCTACTTTGCCGATCATCTGGTGCAGCACGCTGGCATTGTGGTTGGCGTGCGTGGCGCACTTGCCCATGCCAACCAGGACTTCTCGGCAAAGCGCGAGGGCTATCTTGCCCGCGCTGTGCGCCCGGGCAACTTTAGTGCCGTGACGGGCGCCTGTCAGATGGTGCGACGCGACGTATTTGAGCAGGTCGGCGGTTATAACGAGGAATTCGCCGTCGGTTTTAACGACGCTGACTTTTGTCTTCGCGTGTGGGAGGCCGGCTACCGCACCATCTTTACGCCCTATGCCGAGCTGTATCACTACGAGTTCACCTCGCGCGGCAGGGAAGAAGCCAACGAGGAAAAGCTGCGCCGCTGGAAGCGCGAACAGGCCCTGTTCATGCAGCGCTGGCCGGAGTTCTTCTTGACGGGCGATCCATGGTTGGGGCCGAACTTATCCGCTGAGAGCGAGTATTTCTCGATCTAGCGCGAAGTGATTCCGAGTTTGGGTAGCGATTCGGCAATCGTGTTGAGCTCATGTTGCTGTAGGTAGGCGGGATTGAGAGCTTCTTTTCTATAGGCTAGGTAGCTGTCTCTGGTCAGTTCCCTAAGCTGTTTAGTAAAGAACTGCTCCCAACTGAAGAACTTCTCGCAGTCGATGAAATCGGCAGGATGAAGGAGCATGTCTTGCGTTTCGACATCGTTGAAGAGTCCCGATCTCAGCACAAGCCATTCAAACGATTCCGGCAAAAAGAGCTCGATCTCCTTAAATCTCCTGAGCGAATAGACATAGGGCATCTCGGGCCCAAAAGCGGCCCCATCTGCAATTACGAGCAACTTTTGGGCTGGGGAGCTCAGAGCGGTTTCGTATATGTTTGATTTGCCACCGGCACTTACGCAGCGAATTTTACTTTTGGCGCACAGGACTTTAAAGAACTCATAGCCGGCATTGCTGTCTTCGACGATGACTTCTTCTGGCTGATCTCCATCGTAGAGCTCGTCTCCGTAAATGCGGTAGGTAGAAGCGTACGTGCGTGTGTAGACGGGATATTTTGTTGTGGCCCTGTTGGTGTTTTTGAGGCCATAGATCTCATCAACGCTATAGGGGAGCTGGGGCAATTCGTCCCTCGCAACGATGACGTAGTAGTTGGAACTGTGTCGAGCTGCATGCTGGAAGGCATGGCTCCTTACGAATTTTTGTGTATCATCCACAAACACAATACTGTTGTCGATGCGGCCGAGTTGCGCTTCCCAATTAATGCCGCCGATGACTCGGCAGGGGGCTGCGCAATTAACGGTTATCCCGCTTTGGGCTCCTAGGTTTTCGTATGCACGAAGGCTGTCCAGCAGCGTGGTTTTGCCTGTGGCGCTTTTGCCTTGGATGATGGTCAGGTTTCGACGAATGGTGAGTTTGACTTGAACTTTATTGGTTCTTACGGTCAGCTGGTATTCCCCTCTCATGCTCGAGCCTCCCTCAGACATTTTGCCGAGATAAGGATAAGTTCATCCATGGTGTGAACAATCTGTCCGGTATTGGTGACGCGGACTGTAAAACGCCCTTTACCAAAATCCATCATGTGGTAGAGGTTAATGGTTATGTCATGTTTAGAAGCGATGCGCAAAATCCAGTAGGCGCAATTATCTCCGCAGGTAGAGGCGTTGTAGAGGTTTTCAGGCATAAAGAGCATCAGCAGAAGTGTTTTGGTGCCCGTTGATAATTTCTCGGGTGGAATAACTCCGAGCACCTTGGTGTCGATTGCGTTTGCGCCAAGAACCGTCCCATTGTCAATAGATTTGATGATACGCTGTGACAGGGGATCTTGCAGCCAAGAGGGAGAATAGCTGTAATCAAAGAATGTTGATGTGT
>CABUTH010000070.1 GCA_902494465.1 uncultured Collinsella sp. | reverse complement strand
TGCTTAATGTAGGCATCGATGGCGCTGGTCAGAGCGCTGCGGGCCGCCTTCTCGGGTGAGCCACCGTTCTCGAGCCACGATGAGTTGTGGTAGTACTCCTGCATCGTGAAAGTGCGCGAGAAGCACATGCACGCGGTGATTTTTACGTTGTAATCGGGCAGGTCCTCGCGATCGCGACCGCGACGATCGGCCTCGATAAAGAAGGGCTCGGTGAGGTAGTCGGCACCGACCTTCTCGAGCACGTAGTCCTCGATGCCCTTTGGATAGCAAAAATCCTCTTCGGTAAACTCGCCGTCGTCGCCCTCAATACGCAGGCGGAAGGTCACGTTGGCGTTGACCACGGCTTGGCGGCGCATGGTCTCGCGATACCAATCGTGGGGGATGCTGATGGAGGTAAAGACCTCAAGATCGGGGCGCCATTTGATGGTGGTGCCGGTACGGTCCTCGTCGCTGGGCTCAATCTCGAGTGCCTTCTTTTTGGCGCCAACGACCTTGCCCTTTTTAAAGTGCAGGGAGTACTTGTTGCCGTCGCGCCAAACCGTGACGTCCATGTATTCGGAGGCGTACTGGGTCGCGCACGAGCCCAGGCCGTTGGTACCGAGCGAGAAGTCGTAGTCGCCGCCCTGGTTGTTGTTGTATTTGCCACCTGCGTAGAGCTCGCAAAAGACGAGCTCCCAGTTAAAGCGCTTCTCGGAGGGGTTCCAGTCGAGCGGGCAGCCGCGGCCGTTGTCCTCTACCTGAATGGAACCATCGCGAAAGGCGGTAAGGGTGATGAGCTTGCCGTAGCCCTGGCGCGCCTCGTCAACGGCGTTGGACAGGATCTCGAAGGCGGCATGCGCGCAGCCGTCGAGTCCGTCCGAGCCAAAGATGACGGCGGGGCGCAGGCGTACGCGCTCCTCGTCCTTGAGCTGGCGGATACTGTCGTTACCATAGTTTGCGGTGTTTTTTGCCATACTCGCTCTCTCGGTGCTCCTTTGCTGCGTTTAAGTCATATAGATAGTCAAGGTAGCATAGCCCAGCCCACAGACGATTCCAACCAACACGAAATCCATCGAACAATCGTTCGGAGTTCGATGGAGATTCGTTTACTCGGACAAAACCGAGTCGGTTCTGTCCGAGTAAGTTTGAAGGCGGCTGGAGGCGCCCTACCTTGTTTGCGGATGGATCGAATCGAACATTGGGACAAGCGTCTCGTTTTATGGGCCACGGGCGTGCGTGTGCGAGTCCCTTTGGCCCATAAGGAACGCTGGCGGGTCGTTATTTGGGCCGTGGGTCACTTCGCCCGCGCCGTGTTTCGTCATACGCTCATAGTGGAAGCCGATGCCACGGGGCCGACTTGGGGCTCGGGCATCGGATGAGCTGCAAGCCGAAAGGAGCGGTGAGAACGATGAGGCCCATGACAAAGAAACTGCTGTTGGGAATTCCCACCGTGACGCTTTCGGCTGTGTTGGCGTGTACGCTTGCCGGCTGCGGCGGTAATGCGCCGAGTGGCTCGGGCGGGAGCGCACCTGTGCAGGAGAAGTCCAAGAAGTCCAAGGCCTATGATTCGCAGACGGTCGAGGTGGCAGGCATTACCTATGAGTCGGTGGCTCACGGTACGTTCTATCGCGGTGATGCCAAGAAGCAGGACGGCTTTTACCTGCACATCAAGATTACCAACAACAACACAAAGAACAGGACGTTCAGTTCCTTTAACGTGCATGCTGCCCAAGGCGATCTTGAGGCAGGCGACCTGTTGTTTACTTCTGGCAAGGCGGCCGTGCTCGACTACGTTGCAAGCGAGGCTCCCGATGAGCTTCACGAGGGCATCGATCTTTCCAAGAGGCCAGATATCGGCCCGGGCGAGACCGTTGAGTACGTGTATTTCTGGGCCCCCAAGACGGCGTACTACGGGCCCATCACTGTCGAGTTCGTAGACGCTTACGCCCCCGCCAAGAATCATGAGGCCATGCACTTTGACACCACGGGATGCGAGACCAAGGAGTTCAAGGCGGCCGGCGGCGTGGCCGATTCTGGTGACGCGGCCAATATGACCGGCATCGCTTGCGCATCGTACAGTACCGAGGCCGCCGATGGGTACACGCTGGATTCGTCCAACGAAGAGCACGAAAAGGCAAACTTCTTCCACGACGAGACTGGAGGACGCCTGAACATCAGCATCTTCCCGCGCTCGCCGGAGGAGGAAGTTGCAAGCCTGGAGCAGATCTATGAAGGCAAGGAAACGACAACCGACCAGGTCGAGTACAACGGCATAACGTGGCTGCGCTTTACCGGTCCCGACAACGGCCATACGCTGTTTGCGACGGCTCCCGCGACGGGCGAGACCGTCCGCGTGTCGATTGGCTGGAAGATCGATTGGGACGCCGCCGCGCCCATGATGGAGGCATTGAAGCTCAAGTAGCGGGTTGCGATTCCCATGTCAGGCGACTCAGGGCTGGCTCCGAGTTATCGGGGCCAGCCCCTTTTGGTGTTCGATGAGCCGAGTCGGCGTCTCTCACAAAAGTAACTAGGAGCTAGCGAGACCTATCCGAATTGACCTCATTGGCGGTGTCTTTTTCGAGCGCCGTGCGGCGGGCGCTGTAGGCGATGAGGCCGGCGCCTGCCGCGGCGAGTGCTGTAGCGGCTGCCGTAAGGGGAGCATTGACATCGCCCGTGCCAGCGAGCGCGCCCGCTTTTCCGGAGCGCTTGTTATTGCTGTGGTCCTTGCCACTGCCGGAGCTCCTTCCGCCGGAGCCGCCGCCCTCGTCGGTACCGCCGCCACTCGTACCGCCATCGCCGTCTGCTGCCATCGGTGCATCGTGAAGCCCCGTCGTATCCGCGTTGTCGCATACGCCGACCTGAACTTCTGAGCGTTCGCATGCCGCGTCGGGCACATGAAGCTCGTGCAGTACGGCACCCAGCGCCGAGTTTGCGCCCGGTCGAATTTCCTCGAGCGTTACGGGATCGAGCGCCACCAGATTACGCGCCTTCGCATACAGCGTTACGCGTTTGCCCACTTCGTCGCTCCAACTCTCGGGGATGGCGAAGCTCATGCGGAACTGTGCCGTGCAACCCGGTGCCAGCACGGCGTTGCCGTCGTCGGCTACCAGCGGGTGCGTTGCAAAACGTGTGCCCAGCGTCTCGAGCGCGTACTTCACGTGTGCCATGTCGTTGGCCGAAGCGTCCTCGGCAAGCTCTGGATCGTAGATCGAAGCCATGCGTGCGTTCACTCCGAATCCGATGGATGCGCTGGAGAACGGCTGGCTGGAGCCCTCTCGGTACAGATCGATCGTGCCGGCGGTCAGCAAGGTGTTGCCGTCGTTTCGCACCGTGACCATAAAGGATTCACCTGCTGCTCCGGGCACCACCGCGCCCGAGGTAGCGACCGCGCCCGTCGGAGTGGCACACGCCACCAAGGGCACTTCGATGCCGTGCAGCTCTGCCTCGCTCTTCTCTGCGCTCACAATGTGCGTGGCGAGCGCGGAGAGCATGCCTCCCGACGTCAAAAATGTCGTTATCTGATCGACGGGATGGTCCAGCTCGCACATCACGAACGGCTCCGTGAACAGATCGCCTGCCAAGGTGCTGGCGAAGATGCGGAAGTGCTTGCCCATCACTGCTGCCGGGTTGCCTTCTTCGTCGTAGGTTTGTCCCACCTTGCCATCGGTGTTCTCTACATAGAGCACGCACCTGCCGTTGTTGCTTACGCTAAACGATGCCGGGCCACAGTCTGCGGCGCCCACGGGCTGCGTTGCAAATGCCGATGCGCCTCGCGTCCAAGTAATATGCTGCAGTTGCTCGTTGACGGTTGCCAAAAAGCCCGTGTGCTGCGGCCACGGCACCGCGTGGGGTACTGTGGCATCTGGCGACATAATGCCCCAGCCCGCAATAGACTGGCCGATCACGGCGTACGATGCACAGCCGCAACCGTCTGCGGTCTCGTACGCAACGGGCACCACCATTTTGCCGTTGATATTCTCGGGCGCGCCCAGCTCGATA
This sequence comes from uncultured Collinsella sp., assembly GCA_902494465.1. Classification (GTDB taxonomy): domain Bacteria; phylum Actinomycetota; class Coriobacteriia; order Coriobacteriales; family Coriobacteriaceae; genus Collinsella. Next base: position 5,293 of record CABUTH010000070.1, on the reverse strand, counting down.
CTCGACGGTGCCTGCGGAAAGCGGAGGACCTGACGGAACGTGAGACTGTCGCCCAAATCATCCGACCACAGGGTAAAGCATTCCAGCGCAACTTCAGCTTCGCTGCCGAGCGCCTTTTCTGCGGTGGTTCCGCGGCGGTGGAGGTAGGCACCCGACAGACGTCCGTCGACAAGCGTCTTGCCCACCGTGATGCGCGGGCACTGCAGGCAATGGTAGCCATCCTCCTGAAGGCGGCCGCGCGAGATGCTGCGCCACGACGTGTGCGATATCACGCGAACTCCGTCGTTGCTTATGCGCAGGCGCACAACGGACAGTATGCCGGATGTGCTCGCCGTATCGAAAAGGGTGTTGTCGCCGGCGGGGCGCTCGCCCGAGACCAGCAGCACGTAGGCGTCCTGGTTTCCTCTTCCGTCCGTATATTCCACTACGTCGAAGTCGTAATCGTATATGCTGTCGCGCTCCACGTCGCCCTCGCCAAACCCAAGGGGAAAGTCCACAGGCGTGGGAGCGGACCACGTTCCGTTTGCCTTTGTGTGTACCACCAGGCGCGAGCGACCATTGTCGCCGTAGCGCACCGAGGCGATACGGAACAGGCATTCTACGCCGGCAATCATTGCCAGCTTCATGTGGGCTTCGCTGAGCACGCCAGCAAACAGCACGTTGTCGCTCGAGGGTTTTATGCCGCCACGCTCGTCCTCCGACACGCCGGCAGAATTGGCGTTCGGGTCAGCAACGGCGTTCGTCGCCTGCCCGATATAGGTGTACTCATACATCGGCGCGGCGTTTTCGTCGTTCTCTATCAGTGTATGGACGAAATGCTCGATCTGTCCCGTGTCGTCGCTTTCTGCATCCGCCTCGAGCTCAATGCGCGTGACCGCTTGATCCCAATCGCGCACGACAGGCGCGGCGTTTACGGCAGTGGCCTTAACCTCGGCGCGTGCGAGCAGCTCGGCGTTGGTGACGATGGTGGCCGATGCGATAAATTGCGACACGCCGCCCGCCTCAATGTTGCCGGCCGAGCCGAAGCGGGCATCCAGCGTATAAGGCGTATCTCCACCTAATGCGAGCTCAGAGCGCTGGAGCACATACTGGTCGCCATTGTTCACCGACATATTCCACGAATCGATGAGTGTGGGCCACGACCCCGACCAAGCCTTGGTGGTCCACTTGAACATTACGAACTGGAGTATCACATCGACATCGACGTCTGCACCTACGCGCAGTCGCGGAAGCTGGTGTCCATCTGCCTTCTCGTACCCAATGAACAGCGTGAGGGATGCGGCGCCGCGCACGGCAGACGAAGCGACGCCTGCAACGCCGGCGCCAAAGGTGACGGCAAGCCCGATCTGGATGGTGAACGAGCCCGACGTGTTTGAATAGTCGAGCGAAATGTTTTTAAAAAACGCCGCGCCGCTGCCGTGCGTGTGGGCACCCACGGCGAGCGCCAGCTTCGCCAGCACCCAGGGGTTGACGTTTAGGAAAAACGGCACCGGTCCTAGGGTAAACTGCTCGGTCCAATTGAGGTCGGTTCTTACCTGGAAGAGGGCCTTAATATTGCCGTATGCGGGGTCGTTGTTGTTACCCCAGGTTTTGCCCACCCAATCGTAGGCGAGCGAGCCGTACAGCTGTGTGGCGATATCCATCGTGAACAGCGGCGTGCAATGGTGGCGAAGGAGCTTGGTGTTTCTTGGGTCGGTGCCCGAACCGGCACTCATACTTTTGTACTGATTCCACTTCCCCTCCATCTCGTCGAGGTAGCGGTTTGCCTGCTTGGCGCCCGACTCGCGCGGCGATTTCTTCCAGTATTCCGGATCAGGGTTGCCTGAATCGTTCATATAGCTGGCTGGTTTGTATCCTCCGCCAAACAGCACGTATCCAGCAAACGAGAAATCGAAGAGGATCGGAAATGTGGGCATCCAGCACGTGAACTTATTGCCGCCGATGCCGGGAAACGCCGCGGGGAAATCAAACGGAGTGATCTCTTGGTCCATGGTGGTGGGGACGATAGTGGTCGATCCGGATTCCGCCTTTGCCGCCGGCGCAGTGACAACGGCCATGGGGGAGGAGAGCGTGTAAGTTTTGCCCTGGTAGTCGAGGACAAAGCGCAGCTTGCATCCTTCTTCCAGAAGGCTCGACGCTGCATCGAGGAACTTGTCTTCGAGCGTGAACGTCGCCAGATTATCCGCGCCCGACGCGCTGGTCTTGACTTGGCCAATCTGCGTGACGGTTTCGGATGAGCTGCCCGCAGCGGGCATCACTTTATTGATATGCAACGTTGCCTGCCCGCCCTGCGGCAGATGGGCCTGCACGGTAAAAGCGTGCGTATCGGGCTGGTCGTTTGCTGCTTCGTCCGCTGGCATTGCCATAAACGTGGCGTCGGCGTACTGGATGTCCCATTCGTCGAATGTGAGCTGGCGAAAGTACGGCTCGCCATCGGAGAGCGGACGTGTGGGTGCGGTAATGGCGGTGCCGCCTTGGACACGCGCGAGGGGAATCTCGACATCGCGGTAGCCCGCTATGCTAATGGAGATGCCGCCGTTAAAGTCGTACGCGTCGAGAAGCGTCGCCTCGTCCACGTAGCCTTCCGAAAGCGGCGCGACCTCAAAGATGGCTGTGCCTTCGTCATCGGTAGTGGCGGTGAGCTGCTTGCCTGCGGCATAGCGCGATGTGAGTGTGACCTGGGCACCCGTGATGGGCGTATTCTTGTTGGCGACGTCGACCACGACCACACCGAACATGGTGCGCGAGAGCACGAGCACCCTGAAGGGGTCTTTTTCGTCGGCATGGGCTTCGGTGGGCGCGAACGGCAATATGAAGGCGTTTGTGCTTCCCGGCACGCGCGGCAACATAATGCTCGCTAACGAGGACGCTCCGGCGACAAGTAACGAACGGCGATCAAGCATCTTGGGCTCCCATCCCGCAAGTATCGGTGGAAATAATCCAATTTTGCGAGAAGGCGCCCCGTAGCGGTAGTGCCGTTCAAGGGTCAAAATGTCCAAATTGATCAAGCGAAGCGCCGGGTTCCGGAATGCGTTCGATGCGCTTGGCAGTCCGGTCGCTAACGTAACATATGCGCGACCAGCTCGGCGCGTGTGCCGATGCCAAGCTTTGCGTATACGCCGGATAGTCGGTTTTTGACGGTGCCCGGCGATACTCCCATATGGCGTGCGATTTCGGCGTTGGTCCACCCACGACAGGCGAGCATGGCCATGGTGAATTCCGTGGTCGTTAGATCGTCGGCCACGTCCTCGCCCGAATCGGGGTTGTGGATGCGCCGCCAACCGTAGCTGAATCGATACGTGATCTCGATGATGTGAGCGAAGTCGTCAGGGTATTGCGTTTTTAGGCACGCCTCGATGAGCCCCTGTAAAAGGCCGTGGTGCTCGCCAATGAGCTCGATAAGGCCGTCGGGACGTGCAATGTTCCAAGCGGTTCCGAAGTGTGCCTTTGCGGCGTCGATGTCCTTGAGGCTCATGCATGCCATGGAAGCTGCCAGGTGCAGGAACAGTTCCGAGATCGGATAGCTTCCCTGTTTCATGATCAGGGCGTTTTCCGCCATGCCCAGACTGCGGCCATATTCGCCGCGCAGGTACAGGGCATGCGCCATCACGTAGCTGGCGAACAGGCGCAGGCCTTCGGGCAGATGCGCCGCAAGCGGATAAAACTCTTCGGCAGAATACGGGGAAGGCAAGTGCAGCAGGACACTCGCGGCCGAGGAGAATAGGATATGTGTGGCGTGGATGGCGGGCGATTCCTCGTCGGCCGGCGTATCGAGGATGTCAGCAAGGCACCGGCGGGCGTCGGCGATACGGTTGAGCGACAGACTGGCGTATCCGCAGATAAAGCAAGCGGAATAGCGCAGCGCGGGGTCGGTGGCGTCAAGATAGGGGCGCGCGGTCTTGGCAGCGAGGGTGGCCTGTCCGCGAAAGTACAGCGCTTCTGCCGTGGCGATGGTGCGTGAATCGGGGTCGGAAATGCCTGCAACCGCATCGTCAATCTGCCCCGGCACAAAGGCGGTGCACATCAACGGCATGGGAACGCATGGGTAGCCATCGCAGTCCATCTTCCATCTCCCAACAGCTGGCAACACTAGCAGCAATTGTACTCTTGTTGCTCGGGACTGGAATTTGTGGGTATCGCCTACGATTGTGCCGAACGTATAAAGGGAGGTCCCCGGTATCTGCCGCGTGTGCTACGACCTCACGCCTAAGCCTGTCGGCACGGTCGAGTGGGAGTAAACTTCTACTCTTTTGGGCGAATTGCATTGACGGAGAGGGGTCCCGCGCAAACGTGTGCGGGACCCCTTTCGTTTTACTGTTCGGTTAATGCTGCGGATCGTTTTGGAAGGCTTGCGAGCATAGTGGTCCCGTTCTCGGAACTTGTTTCGACCTCTACCGTGCCACCGTGAAGTGCTGCAATCTCCCAAACAAGCGCTAGCCCGAGTCCTGCGCCGCCGTATGCCCTGCTGCGGGATTTGTCTAGACGAAAGAACGGCTGGAAGATGCTCTCTCGGTACTGCTTGGGTATTCCCGGGCCCTCATCTTTGACTCGCAAGAGCACGTGGCTGTCGCTGCCGCTGATGGAGATGTTGACAGTCGAGCCGGAGCGGCTGTAACGGATGGCGTTTTCGACCAGATTAAACACCAGCCGATAGAGGAGCGTATCACTTCCGATTGTCAAAGCGTCTCCGGCGCAATCGAGGGTTACGTCCTTATTCTCGGCAAGTGGCGCAAGGTCGGTAAGGACCTCTTCGGACAGGGGACCGAGTTCAACAGCGTCCCCGCAAGGGACGCTGCGGAGCTCACTCATCTCGAGCAATACCTTGGTCATTCGAGACATGCGCTCGGTTTGTTCTTGTAGCAGGCCGAGCAGCTCGGCTGTTTCGGGTTGCAAACCGGAGTGCTCGGAGATGAATAGTTCAATCTGTGCTTGCATAAGGGCGAGCGGGGTGCGCAGCTCGTGTGCGGCGTTGCCGGTAAACTGACGCTGTGCAGAGAACCCTTCGCCAAGACGGGCGATCATGTCGTTGAAAGAGGCGCTGCATCGCTGTAGCTCGGTGGGCACATCTTCACTGAGTCTGATTTCGCTTAGGTTGTCAGGCTGCACACGCTCGACCTGGGCTGCAAAAGCTCGTAGCGGCTTGAGTGCACGGCCGCTCGCAAAGTATGCCAGCGCGCCGCCAAGGAGTGTGACTCCAGCCGTGATGTACCAGGTTGTCGTGCCAAAAGACTCTTGTGCGTCGTTTACGACGATCGTGACCTTGTCATCGGGGGTCGCTTTCGTTGGGTCGAAC